>CAZTES010000146.1:0-8738 GCA_964612275.1 uncultured Rikenellaceae bacterium | reverse complement strand
CCTTCTCATCGAGATTTCCATTTCTGATCCGGTTTGAAGGCAATTCCGTTTCACTGACGATCAGCCGGTTAACCAGCTGAAGAGAAGACATTTCCAGTGAAAATACGGCAACCGGTTTGTTGTGTTCCACCGAAATATTCCGTGCCATGGAGAGGGCGAAAGCTGTCTTACCCATGGAGGGTCGTGCAGCAACGATGATGAGGTCTGATTTTTGCCAGCCAGAAGTGAGCCGGTCGAGCTTGGTATAACCGGAGGGCACCCCGCTCAGGCTGTCTTCCCGTTTGCTTGCCTCCTCAATCTGCTCTATGGCCATCTGCATCAAAACATTTATCCTGGCGGTTTCCCTTTTTATGTTTCCTTCCGCGATCTCAAAAAGCTCCTGTTCTGACATATCAAGCAGGTCATCCACATCGATGCTATCATCGTATGCCCTGTTCTGGATATCGGTTGAAACCCGGATCAATTCCCTCTGGATGAACTTTTGGGCAACGATCCGTGCATGGTATTCGATGTGTGCTGCAGAGGCTACCCTGCTGGTGAGCTGTGTGATGTAGAATGGACCACCCACTTCCTCCAGTTCATTCCTCGACCTGAGTTCCTCAGTAACGGTAAGAATATCAATTGGTTTCTGGTTGGATGAAAGGTCAACAATGGCACGGTATATTTTCTGGTGTGCCTCTTTATAAAAGCTCAGGGGCTGCAGAATATCCAGCACGGATATGACAGCATCCCTCTCAAGCATAATGGCTCCCAGTACGGCTTCCTCAAGGTCGATTGCCTGTGGAGGGACCTTCCCGATATCCATGTTTACCGGATCAATCCTGTGGTTTTTCTTGGTCGGTTCTTTCAATGCCATAATTCACTTTTTGTGAGAATTCAAAGGTATGAAATTGGGGGGGTCAAAAAAGATCTTTTTATAAACATTGTGTTAAAAAAAAAGTGCAATTGTTAACAATTTTTTCCGGAGAGTTTCAGCGAATGACTCTTTTAAAAAGTTCAAAAAAAACGGAACAATCAAACCGTGATTCTGCTTAGGATTTATAATTTTACTCCTGTTTAGGGTCATCAGGCATGCTGGAATTTTCAAATGCAAAAATCAACATCGGGTTAAACATCATCCGCAAACGGACGGATGGGTTTCACGATTTGGAAAGTCTCTTCTATCCTATTGGAATGTGCGATATACTTGAGTTTATACCTGCATCCGCTTCTTCGTGCCATTCTACTGTTTGCTTTCGAAACAGCGGGATCGTGCTGACCGATCCTGTTGAAAAAAATCTTTGCGTCAAAGCCTGTCGGCTGGTAAGGAAGAAATATCCTTTACCCATCTTACAGATCCATCTGCACAAGGTCATACCTCCCGGGTCGGGTTTGGGTGGCGGTTCCTCAAACGGGGCGTTCATGATCCGCATGCTATCCAATGCATTTGGTCTCGGGATGACCCAACTCGAAATGGAAGAGATGGCAGGCAGACTTGGAAGTGATTGTCCCTTCTTTATCAGGAACCAACCTGCTTTTGCCACCGGCAGGGGAATCAACCTGATACCGATAGAGCCCATCCTGTCGGGGTATCACCTGGTTGTTGTTCATCCCGGGATACACATAAACACATCAGAAGCCTATTCAAAGGCAGCCCCAAAAGAATCGGGCAAAGGATTATTGGAATCCATCAAGAAGCCCATCATGGAATGGAAACACGCTATTGAGAATGACTTCGAAGAGCATCTCCTGGATAATTATCCGGAGATCGGTACGCTGAAAGAGGCATTGTACAGGTCCGGTGCCTTATATAGCTCATTGTCGGGAAGCGGATCGGCGGTTTATGGCATCTTTGATAAAGCGGTACCCTTGAAAGGGATTCCAACAGAATATTGTATCTGGCAGGGTAAACTATAGAAAGGTATTATTTCAGTTCAAGGATCAGTGATCCTTTCGGCAGGGTTTGCCCCTCTTTCACATAGACCTGTTTAATGACACCATCCCTGCAGATCAGGATTTTATTCTGCATCTTCATCGCTTCCAGGATCACCACTTTTTCTCCCTTCTTCACTTTCTGACCTTTTTCCACAAACACCTTATTGATCGTTCCGGGAATAAAGGAAAACAACTTCTTATCATCCGTCTTGTCCCAAACGGTTCGATTCTCAAACTTTCCTGTCAGCCTGGTTTTATAGTGGGTTCCATCAATATTTAAGAAGTTGGCCTCCTTTTTTTGATTTTTCGATCTCTTCTCATTCATGATGCGTAGATTTTAGAAAGGAGGAATTCCGTGTTTTTTTCTCGGACCGGATACGGCTTTATTATCCGACACCTCGATAGCATGCAGCAGGAGGGTTCGGGTTTCTGCCGGTTCAATAACCGAGTCGATATAGCCTTTGGCAGCAGCAACGTATGGATTGGCAAATTTATCCTTATACTCCTTCACCTTTTGTGCCCTGACCTTTTCCGGGTCTTCAGCAGCATTGATCTCTCTCCGGAAGATGATGTTGGCTGCCCCTTCGGGGCCCATCACGGCTATTTCAGCACCGGGCCATGCAAAAACGAAATCAGCACGCAGGTGCCGTGAATTCATAGCGATGTATCCTCCGCCATATGCTTTCCTGAGGATAACGGTAATTTTTGGCACAGTGGCTTCGCTGTAAGCATAAAGGACTTTTGCGCCGTGTCGGATGACACCGGCATGTTCCTGGTCCACACCGGGAAGGTACCCTGGCAGATCGACCAGGGTAACGAGTGGAATATTGAACGCATCACAGAAACGGATGAAGCGTGCTGCCTTATCCGAAGAGTCCACATCAAGAACACCGGCAAGCACCAGTGGCTGGTTGGCAACAAAGCCAATGGTAGGGCCACCAATTCTCCCGAATCCAATAACGATGTTTGTTGCCCAAAACTCCTGTATCTCAAAAAAATCAGAATCATCGACTATCGCCCTGATCACATTCCTCATATCATATGGCAGGGTTGGGTCACCGGGAACGATCTTCTCGATCTTAAACCGTTCATTCGGTTCCTTGGGTTCAAACGCTTTGGCTTTCTGTGCATTGTTCCAGGGAATGAAGGTGATCAGCTTCTTGATCTGTTCGAAGCATTCCTGTTCACTCTTTGCATAAAAATGAGCATTTCCTGAAATTTCACTATGGACCCTGGCTCCTCCCAGGTCTTCCATAGAGATCTCCTCACCCAGAACTGTCTTAATCACTTCCGGTCCGGTAATGAACATTTTTGAGATCTTATCCACCACGAAGACAAAGTCTGTCAGTGCGGGGGAATAGACTGCCCCTCCCGCACAGGGTCCCAGGATCACCGATATTTGGGGAATTACACCGGAGTTCAAGGTGTTCCTGAAAAAAATCTCTCCATATCCTGCCAGGGAGTTTACTCCCTCCTGTATTCTGGCTCCACCGGAATCGTTGATGCCGATCAAAGGAACACGCATTTTCAGGGCATGGTCCATGATCTTTGTAATCTTTCTCGAGTGCATCAGCCCAAGGGATCCGCCAGCCACTGTAAAATCCTGTGCAAAGACACAGATCGGTGCACCATAGATGGTTCCTGTACCGATGATCACACCATCACCGTGGAGCGTTTTCTTGTCCATATCAAAATCGCGGGCTTCATGCTCAACGAAAAGATCATATTCATTGAACGAATCTTCATCAAGAAGGGAAATAATCCGCTCACGGGCGGTCAGTTTACCCATGGCAACCTGCTTCTCAATGGCTTTATCTCCTCCACCTTTCAGGACCTGCTCGCGCCTTTCATGCAGCTCCTTAATTTTTTTCTTTAGTGGCATTTCTAAGGGTATTTGTTTAGTAATCAGCGGTTAATGTTAAGATTCTTCCACTGCAGGGTCGAAAAGAGCATACAACATTACAAAATCATATCAATTTATAAAAATTTATTTGATGAAATTCATTTGGGGGCTATGGCAAAGAGGAAAACGGCAATAAGGGCATAGAGGATATTGGGGATCCAGACAGCGAGCAATGCGGGAATGCTACCGCTGATGGCAAACTGGGCACTGAATTGCATAAAGAAGATATAGGAGAAGCTCAGGAAGATTCCCGCACCGATCTGGGCACCAATACCTTCCTTGGCTTTCCTTGAAGATAACGTCAGACCAATCAGCGTCAGAATGAATGTTGAGAAGGGCATCGCGTACCGGCTGTATCGTTCGATCATATAGACTTCCACATTATCGGCTCCCTGCAATTTCTGCTGATTGATAAATCGGTTCAGCTCCTGCATGTTCATCGTTGATTTGATATTCTCCCTCCGGGCAAAATCAGATGGAAAGATGGTCAGCGTGGTGTCCAGTCGTCTTCCTTTTTCAATGGTCTCCTCAATCCCGTCGATCGTACGAATGTAATAGTTGCGAACACTCCATTTGTTCATTGCGGTATCCCATTTGATATAATCTGCAATCATTTTGCTTTTTAACTGACCGCTGTCATTAAACTCTTCCATGGAGAATTTATAGCCCACATCCTGGATGTTGCTATAACTCTCCATGTAAATATAGACATTGGGGAGGATCTGTTTGTGGATATCCCGGTCGGTATAACGGACGGGGTTGCTCCTGTAATAAAGTTCCTCAAATTCCAGTCGTTTTATGTTGGAATGGGGTATAACGAAGTTATTCAGAGTAAAGGTGAAAATTGCAATCAGAAGGGCACTCAGGAAATAGGGCCAAAGCAGACGGTTAAAACTCATACCATTGCTGAGTAGTGCAATAATCTCTGTATTATAGGCCATCTTGGAGGTAAAGAAAATAACCGTGATGAAGGTAAACAGCGGGCTGAAGAGTACAGCAAAATAGGGAATAAAATTCAGATAATAATCGAACAGTATAGCTCGCATAGGAGCTTCTTTTTCAATGAAGTCATCGAGTTTTTCGGCAAAATCAAAGATCACCGAGATTGAAATAATCAGCACCAGTGCATAGGCAAAAGTCCCCAGGAATTTCCTGATGATGTAATAATCAACTATTCGCAGTTTCAGGTCCATTATATCCGGGTCATCACTTTAGAAATCATCTGATCCTTCCATGCAGAGAATTCTCCATCTGCAATTTTCTTCCGGGCTTCTCCCATAAGCCAAAGATAGAAACTTAAATTATGAATCGTGGCAATCTGGGCTCCCAGCAACTCTCCCGACACGAATAAATGACGTAAATACGCTCTGGAATATTGTTTGCTTACATGGGAAGGACCTCCGGAATCAATTGGTGTATGATCATCTTTCCATTGCCTGTTTTTCATATTCATAATTCCGTTCCGGCTGTAGACCATACCGTTTCTTCCATTCCGTGTAGGTATTACACAGTCGAACATATCGACTCCAAGGCTAATCGATTCCAGGATATTCGCCGGTGTCCCGACACCCATTAAGTACCTGGGTTTATCTTCCGGCAGGATCCGGTTGACAATGTCTGTCATTTCATACATCTGTTCTTCCGGTTCGCCCACTGACAACCCCCCGATGGCATTTCCTTCCCGGTTACAGGATGCAATCTTCCGGGCAGACTCCCTGCGAAGATCCGGATAGATACTCCCCTGGACGATTGGAAAGAAAGCCTGTTCATACCCATAGAGGGGTTCTGTTTCATCAAAGGCTTTCATCCCCCGGTCAAGCCACAGATGTGTCAATTGCATCGATTTTGCAGCATCCCGGACCGTGCAGGGATAGGGAGTGCACTCATCGAATGCCATGGTGATATCCGCCCCGATCAGTTTCTGGATCGCTACCACACTTTCCGGTGTGAAAGAGTGAGCAGATCCATCAATGTGAGATTGAAAAACAGCACCCTCCCGGCTGAGTTTACGGTTAGCAGCCAGGGAGAAGACCTGATATCCCCCGCTATCGGTAAGAATGGGCCTGGACCAGGAGATGAATTTATGCAGTCCGCCGGCCCCGGAAATGACATCGGTTCCGGGTCTCAGGTAAAGATGATAGGTGTTCCCTAAAATAATCTGTGCATTGATCTCTTCCTCAAGGTCCCGCTGAAGCACCCCTTTCACCGTACCTCCTGTACCAACGGGCATGAAGACCGGCGTTTCAACCCTGCCGTGATCCGTTTCCAGAATACCTGTCCGGGCTGCTGATTTTGGATCTTTCCGGAGTACTTTGAATTTCATGTTTCCTCTTTTCGGAATAAATATACGGATTGTGAATAAAATTTTTCGACTTGTTCATCGTTTGTTTGCTTAACACCAAAATGTTTGATAAAATTACGTTCTAAAATCTCCACTGATGGATCTAACTGCTATCAACCTGTCCCCTTTTCAATATATTACGCTGGGTATTTTCATCCTCTGTCTGGCCACTCAATTGTTTTATTACCTGTTTTTCTATTCAAGAACCGGCTTTTCAAAACCTGGAACAAAAAAAGCACCCGCTTCACCGGTATCTGTGATTATCTGTGCAAAAAACGAAGCGGATAATCTCCGGCAATTCCTCTCCTCAATATTGGCCCAGGATTACCCGGAATATGAAGTGATTGTTGTAGATGACTGTTCAGAGGATGATACACAGAATCTACTGGAGGAGCTTCAGCAGAAGCACAGCCACCTGACAGTATCCACCATAAAAAAGGACCCGAAATTCAAACACACCAAAAAATTTGCCCTGCTTATTGGTATAAAAGCAGCCAAACATGAATGGCTCCTGCTTACCGATGCCGATTGCTACGCTAAATCGACGGGATGGTTATCGGCCATGCAGAAAAATTTTACAGCAAATACCGATATTGTCCTGGGATATGGCGGGTACAGGAAAGAGAAAGGCCTTTTGAACAAATACATCCGGTATGAGACTACTTTTATTGCCATGCAATACCTGGGCTTTGCCCTGGCAGGAATTCCCTACATGGGTGTTGGAAGAAATCTGGCGTACAGGAAATCCTTTTTCTTTAACCACAAGGGATTTTCATCCCATACCCATTTAATCTCGGGCGATGATGACCTTTTGGTCAATCGGCTTGCCCGAAAGGACAATACAAAAACAGAATATTCAAAACAAAGCCATATACGGTCCGCACCAAAAACCAGTTTTACCCAATGGGTGAAGCAAAAAAAACGACACCTTACCACGGGATTGTATTATAAAAAAAAGCATAAAATCCTGTTGGGTGGTGAGGTGATCAGCCGCGGATTTTTTTATGCAGCCTTTGTCTGTCTGATGGCAACAAACACCCTACTGCCCTGGATTCTGGGAGCATTTGCTTTCCGGTGGATTTGCCAGCTTACTATTTACAAAATTGCATTAACCAGATTGGAGGAAAAGCATTTATTGTTATATTCGCCTATCTTTGATATTGTGTCACCATTCCTGAATCTCGGGATTTATATTACAAATCTGTCAACCGAACAACGGCCTTCATGGAAGTAAATCCTAACCTGTCTGAAAAAGCGCAGTATGATCTCCAGCTGGTTCAACTGGCCCGGGAAGGAGATCAAAAAGCATATGCTGAATTGCTGGGGAAATACCGGGATGCCATTTTTTATATGTTACTGAAAATGGTAAATAATCCCAGCGATGCTGAGGACTTAACCATAGAAGCTTTCGGTAAGGCATTTAAAAACCTTGACCAGTATACACCAACCTATGCATTCAGTACCTGGCTGTTTAAAATAGCGACCAATAATTGTATCGACTTTATTCGCAAAAAAAGAGGGAATCTGATATCCCTCGATCAGGATCATGCGGATCAGGAAAGCGTTTCCAATAGCATACAGTCGGGCACATTGGATCCCGAAGAGGATCTGATTAAAAAACAAAAGGTAAAACTGATGCACACGGTGGTTACCAAATTAAAGCCCCGGTACCGCCGACTGATTGAATTACGCTACTTCAAAGAGTATTCCTATGATGAGATTGCCCAGGAACTGGATCTTCCAATTGGTACGGTAAAAGCACAACTCTTCCGGGCAAGAGAACTCCTGTTCAACATCCTGAATAACCCGGGAACAACCATCTGAATGTTTTGCGGGAGAATCCCAATACCATGGAGGTACTTCATAAATATTTTCCGGACCTTTCCAAAACCGCTATCGAGCAGTTTCATGCACTCAAAAACCTGTATTCCTATTGGAATGAACGAATAAATCTGATCTCCAGGCGCGACTTACAGAATCTGTATTTGCATCATGTGCTGCATTCGTTGGCAATTGCTAAAATTTTCCCTTTCGAGCCGGGAGCAAAGATCCTGGATGCCGGGACCGGTGGAGGATTCCCCGGTGTGCCACTGGCTATTTTCTTCCCGGAAGTCGAATTTTGCCTGGTAGATTCAATTGGTAAAAAGGTTATGGCAGTAAAAACAATAACATCAGATCTTGGTTTATCAAATACCACCGTGTCAAAAACAAGGATTGAGGAGATTCATGAGAAATACGATTTTATCTTGTGCCGCGCCGTCACCTCTCTCCAAACCATGATTCACTGGGTTTCAATGTTTTTTAACGAAAGCAGCCACCATGCATTCTGTAACGGGTTAATTTGCCTGAAAGGAGGAGATATAACGGACGAGCTAAGGCAGTATAATGAAATGATCCGGCTGTATCATATTGCTGATTTTTTCAGTGAACCCTATTTTGAAACCAAAAAAATTATCTATCTGCCTGTAACTGAATGGCCCGAATAAAACCCGTCATTCTTTTTTGAATCCGAAAAAAAACATTAATTTTGCAATCTCATTTTTTGACTGAAACAGGAACAGAATGAAAAGAACATTTCAA
>CAZTES010000145.1:0-8751 GCA_964612275.1 uncultured Rikenellaceae bacterium | reverse complement strand
CCGCATTGCTTCCCTCTACCCATCACACATTCATGCAATGTACTGAGTTTTTGCATGAATAATGCGGGTTAAAACAGGGGGTACTTTTTGTATCGGCTGGCTAATTATTTACTCTTCCGTTTATAGGAAAAATATTCATCCATATCATCGACCTCGCCGGTTTCAATATCACCGTATTTCCTGAGGGTCATCAGGTAATACATTACCACATCGGATGAAAGATTGATCTCCCCGGCAATCTGAGGGATGGTTTTGGGTTCTGATTCAAGGGATTTCAGGATCAGTTTCTTGATACTGGCAAACTCCTTTCTTTTAGCCTTCAGTTCTTCAGAAACCGTTCGGGTTTTTTTGATAATGTCTATTGTTTTTGTAGCCATTTTTCTTATTCCCTTCGTTTTGTTTTTTTTGCAGTAACGGGGTCTAATCTACGATTGCCTCAATCATACTTTCTATTTCAACATCGGTATAACCGGTCAGTTGAATGGCATTGACGGGGCAGACGGGAAGGCACATACCACAGCCCTTGCATTTTGCTTCATCAACAGCAGCTACGGCTTTCCCTTTCTTTTCAGCTTTGGTGATTGCATCGTAAGGGCAGACTGCTGCGCATTTATCGCACCATTCACAGATTCCAACATCAATGATAGCCAGGATCGGTTCCAGTTCAATTTTTTCTTTGCTGATCAGTGAGTTTGCTTTTGATGCTGCGGATAGAGCTGATTGCATCGATTCTGTAATGCTTTTGGGTCCCTGGCATGTTCCGGCAATAAAGATTCCATCAATGACCGTTTCAACGGGGCGAAGTTTTGGGTGGACTTCGTTGAAAAAACGATCCCTTCCTCTCGGAGCCTTCAGGATTTCAGCGATCGAATCCCCCAATCTTGGCACCATTCCGGTAACCAGCACAACCAGGTCGGTTTCAATCTCCAGTTCCATTCCTCCCGTTAAAATATCGTTGACTTTTACCAGAACCGTTTCTCCGTTTTGAATGACTTCGGGAGGTGTATCTTCTGAAAACCGAAGGATCATATCTCCCTGATTCAATGCCTGGTGTTGAATTATTTCCTGCTTCCCGAAGGTTCTCAGGTCGCGTGTTAAATGGTAACTGTTAACCTCCTGGAATTTTTTTCCGGCTTCCAACGAGGTATGCATTGCAGCAGTGCAGCAATACCGGGAGCAGTATTTATTCTCTCCATCTTTCTGGCAGCTTCCCACACAATAGATGAAAACCATAGTCCTGATATGTTTCCCTTTGTAGCTGAATTTTTTTTCATTCAATGCGATCAACCGCTTCAATTGCTGGAGTGTGATCACACGGTCTATTTCCCCGTATCCGAATTCACCCTCCCCGGGTTCATAGGGATTGAATCCGGTTGTAAGGAGTATCGCTCCGCATTTCAACTTCAGGGTTTCCGGTTTTTGTTCCAGGTCGATCTGGGGTAAAAATTCAAGGCATTTACCGCATTTATCGCACGTTTCCGGGTCAATTACAGGGAGTTCGGGGTACTGTCCAGAATGGTGCTTAAAGATTGCTTTTCGTTTGGTCAGGTTGAAGTCGAATTCATCATCAACTTCGAGTGGACAGGCATCGATTGCTTTATCCACAGCAGAAGGATCGATGGCGTTTTCTCCTTTAATATAGCGTGGATGGATCTTAACCGTTACTTCATAGTTTCCAACGCTGCCTGCATTTGCAACAATTTCTGCTCCGGTGAACAGGGTAATCTTCTCCGATTTTTTAATTTTTTCATAGAGTTTTGCTACGAGCTCAGGTCCGCTTTCATCTGTTGTATAGAGTTCTTCCCACTGGGCAGTTCTTCCTCCGACAAAATGGGATCTTTCCAGCAAATATACTTCAGTTCCCATATCAGCGAGTTCGATAGCTGCCCTCATTCCAGCTATTCCTGCACCAACAATGACGATGCTATTTTCAGATGGAATATCACGCAGTACTAATGCTTGGGAATGTTTTACACGGGCGATGCCTGCTAAAACAAGACCGATTGCTTTCTCCGTTGCTTTGTCGGGTTTGTCCGAGTGAGCCCAGGATCCCTGTTCACGGATATTTACCTGTACATAATTGTACGGATTCAATCCGGCACGGATGGCTACATTTCTGAAGGTAAACAGGTGGAGTTTCGGGGAGCAGGAGGCGATGACCATTCCATCCATTTTTTGCTGCTGAATGTCTTCAATGATCTCTTTTTGCGCTGAATCAGCACATGCAAACATGGTTGTTTTTGCCAGGACAACTCCGGATTCCTGTTCAACGGCTTCACGCACTTTTTCAACATCCACATAGTCGGAAATATTCGAACCACACTGACAAACATATACTCCGATTCTATTTTTCATTTTGATTCCTCCTGATATAACTGGTTGTTTCGGCTGAAGCATTTCCTGCAGAAAGAATGGAATCCGGGATATCCATGGGGCCTGTTGCTGTACCGGCTGCAAATATCCCATCGATACTCGTTTTGGCTGGATTCAACAGGATATCGGTCTGTTTAACAAAATGATAATCATCCTGTTCGATACCTTTGTCTTTAAACATCTGTGTGAAGTCAGTATTTGCTAACATGCCCACAGACAATACCACCAGGTCGTGTTCTGTCTCTGCAAGTTTTTCATTTTCAATATCCTCATAACGCAATAGCAGATTACCATTCTCTTTTTCACTGATTTTTGCAATTTTTCCTTTAATGAATTCCACTCCCATGTCTATGGACTGCTGGTAAAATTCCTGAAAACCTTTTCCGAAAGCCCGGATATCGATATAATAAATCGTAACATCTGCCATCGGTAAAGCACCCATTAGCAATTGGGCTTGTTTAATGGAGTACATACAACAGACCTGTGAACAAATGGGGTTGCCGACACTTTCATCGCGTGAACCACAGCAGAGAACATAGGCAATGTTATCCGGCATTTTACCATCCTTTGGTCGTAATACTGTATTGAAGGGCCGTGTGGGTACCAGTTGCCTTTCCATCTGCATGGATGTTACTACATTCTTATATTCCCCGTACCCGTAGTTTTTCATAAGGGTAGGATCAAACAGGTTATAACCGGTAGCAATAATAACAGACTGAACAGTAATGATGGATTTTTCCTCTTTCTGGGAGAAATCAATCGCGTCGGCCGGGCATACTTTTTCACACAACCCACACAGGATGCAATTATCGATATCAATGGCCGCGATTCGTGGATTGGCAATACTGAAGGGGATATATACTGCCTTTCTGCCAACCAGATCCCATTGATACTGATCATGCACCACAACCGGACATTTTTCCTCGCATATCTGACAGCCCGTGCAGTCAGCGGTTACATACCGGGGTTTTTGGATTAACGTGGCAGCAAAATTATTTTCCCCAAGTTTTTCAATGTTCCTGATCTCACTGTTCGTAAAGATGGTTATGTTGGGATGTCTTGCCGTTTCAGAAACCTTCGGAGTGGTTATACAGGCAGCACAATCAAGTGTTGGAAAAACCTTACTGAGGTGGATCATTTTTCCACCGATAGAAAGGTCTTTCTCAACCAGAATGACCTTAAAATCCTGGTTAGCCAGATTCAACGCTGCTTCCTGTCCGGCAATACCTCCCCCGACAACCAATACATCAAATTCTTTATTATCCGGCATATCTAATTCATTTTAATGATTCTGAAAGGTGTTTTGCAAAACCGTTCATGTGTTTCACAAATGCTTCGGCACAAACAGAACAGATCGCTGCCATTTTAAGTTTTGCTGGATCAATGCCTTTTTCTTTCATCATTTCGTGAGTTGTTGAAACAATGCCGGCTGTATTTTCAGAACAGCTTTCCCCATACGGACAATCGGTTCCATCCGCGGCAATGAAGACACCATCAAAACCCTTCTCGAAGGATGCCATGATCCACTTTGGTTTCACAGCACTCGAGCAGGGTACAATGATGGTATATACTCCGGGATAATAATGCATTTTCAGCAGCCCCGCAAGATCGATGGCAGGATCTGAGATCTTTTCTGTTGAGAAAACCAATATCTTCGGGGATTTTTCAGGTTGTTTCCCGTTCATCGGTTCTATCCCTTTTTCAGGTAAATCTTAAAGAATCCTGATTCTTCAACGGTCCCGAGGTATTCATGGCCCTTTTTCGTTGCCCATTTCGGAACATCCTGCCTGGTGCCTTCGTCCGATGAAAGGATCTCCATGATCTCTCCTGAAGCAACCTCTGCAATTGCTTTCTTAGCTGCCAGTAAGGGCCCGGGACAGGCGGTTCCTCTTGCATCGATCGTTTTGTTAACGGTTAAACTGGTTAATTCATCTGGTGTCATCTTTTTTCCTCCTTATTTTTAAGTTTATATTAGATGAGTAAATGCACATCTGCTTCCTGAGCAGATGTGATATATGCTCCTATGCCGCAAATATCATCGGCAATATCAACGAAATCTTCCAATTGCTCGGCACCCCAAATTTTGCCGGCCAATCCACAAATGTGAATTTTTACATTGGTCAGCTCCTTCGCTTCTTTGAAAAATCCCAACCAGGTGTTTACCTTGAGGGTTTCAAGCGATTTGATAAATTCCTTCTTCAAGTGTGGATTTTCTGCCAAGGCAAGTTGATCCGGATCATCGCCAATCTCCTTTTTAAATGCCCGTGCACCCTGCAGTAATACATACACGTCTACTTCCATATCATCGGCAGCGGCACCACTGAGTATAATACCTGCAGCCGTTAGTTTGTCAAGGCTCCCCGTGAATAGAGCCATCGTCATTTTTTTGTTTTCCATGATGTTTCAATTTATTGTTAAAAATAGGATCTTCAAAAGAAGCCGGTAATTCCATTGGAAACAACAAAACATGCGTGATATTCTGTAAATAATTATGTGATATGGCTCACATTCTGTACATTTGTAAGCTAAGTAATTGAAAGACTAAAGTATGAATAAAAGTATGAATAGTTGTTTGGATTGTAAAATAAAATCTGCGGCGGTTAAGTCACTGACTTCCGATGAGCTGGAGAACCTGGGGAACAATTGTGCGCAGGTCTTTTTCAAAAAAGGGGATATCATTATTAAGGAAGGAGCATTTTCGTCCAATATTATCTTCTTAAGGAGCGGACTGGTAAAGATTCACATTGCAGGACCGGCAAAGAATCAGATCACGAAGATTACAAAAGCACCTTCATTTTTAGGCATTCCGACCACTTTAAACGAAAAAATAAATCACTATTCAGCAACTGCCATTGAACCAACCAATGTCTGTTTTATTGACAAAGACATCTTCAAGGATTTCATTTTTAAGAACGGGAAATTTGCTTACGAAGTGATTGTTGAGATATGCAGTAGTGAATTGAATTCATTTGAAAAGTGTGTCAACAGGACACAGCGGAACATTCACGGTCGGCTGGCGAATGCACTGTTAACTTTCGCAGATGACATTTACGGCAAGGATGAGTTTGATTTGCCGTTGTCAAGAGTTGAGCTCGGCAATTTTGTTGACACATCGCGCGAAAGTGTTTGCCGGATACTAACTGAGTTCAACAATGATAAGCTCATCCGCATGAATGGTAAGAGAATAAAGATATTGAACAAGAAATCGTTGGAGGCAATCCGCTTATACGGCTAAGTCTGGATGAATCTCTTAATCCCAGGATGGCAGTATATAAGGAACTTCTGACATTCCCATCAGGAAGAAAAAGAAAAGTGTTACGGAAGGGGGCTGCTAATTCTTTTTTTCAATTACATTATTCAGGCATTTCTTTATTCGCGCCGCCAGATCTTCTGTTTTTTCCCGGTTTATATCGATGATTTCCGGATGGGGTAATTTCCAGTGATGAATTACCTGTTGTATTAGACTTTTTCTCACGGACAGGATAAGAATTCCTCCATAGCTATTTCGTAAAGTATGAAGTCCATTGGCCCAAAGTTTCCCCTGCAAATCAAAAGGTCCTATTTCATCCACGATGATGGTTGATTTTTTCTGGATTTCGCCTTCGGTAAGCAGGGCATTTCCGTAGTGAATGGATTCGGGATTAAAGAAGAATTTTCCAAGGGAGATCCAGTTTCTTTGTCGGGACACAGAAGCCAGTGGCATCTCCTGTCCGGAAGAAATAGCCACTAACCGGAATCCCGAACGCCGGTTATTTTCCCATGTTCCGGGTGCAAGGATGCCACCAACGGTTATCCGGCTTTCTTTCAGCAATTCAACCAATGCAGAGAGAAACGATGTTTTTCCCGCACCCTGCTCACCGGTTATGATATAGACTCTGGATGGATTCAATTAATGCACTTTATCGAGTGCCTGCCGGAGATCTTCCATCAGATCCTCTTTATCTTCAATTCCCACCGAGTATCTGACCAGGCCATCTGTGATTCCTGCTTTCAACCGTTCTTCCTTCGACACGCCTGAGTGGGTCATGGATGCCGGATGCTGGATCAGGGATTCCACCCCACCCAGGGAGACTGCCAGCAGAGCAATGGTGACATTGTTCATCAGTTTCTCTCCGGCTGAGATTCCCCCTTTTAACTCAAAACTGATCATTGAGCCAAATCCGCGCATCTGCTTTTTTGCCAGTTCATATTGAGGGTGTGATGGTAACCCGGGATATTTAACCCATTCTACCTTTGGATGCTGTTCAAGCCATTCGGCAATCTCCTTTGCTGTTTTTTCAGCTCTTTCTATCCTCAAGGCAAGGGTTTTCACACCGCGATACACCATAAATGCCTGGTGAGCATCCATGTTGCATCCGAGATTGACCATCACATGCCGCAACTGGTCATAATGCTCTTTCGTTTTGGGTACAATAATCCCGCCCACAATATCGGCATGCCCGTTGATAAATTTTGTTACGGAATGCAGTACCACATCGGCTCCCAAATCCAGGGGATTTTGCAGGTAAGGACTGGAGAAGGTATTGTCAACGGCGAGAATGATCCCATGTTTATGGGCCAGAGAAGCACACGCTTCAATATCCGTTAATTGCATGGTTGGGTTGGAAGGTGTTTCAACATAGAGAAGTTTTGTTTCCGGCCTGATTGCCTCTTCAATGTTTTTCAGATCAGAGGTGTCAACAAAGCTTGATTCAACACCAAACCGGGACCAGTGTTTCTCCATCACCCCTCTTGAAGGGCCATATACTGAGGCTGTACTGATCATGTGGGATCCCTTTTCCAGAAAGGTCATGTAAATGGTATTGGTGGCGCCCATCCCGGAGCTGGTTGCAATGCCTCCATACCCGTTCTCGAGTTCGGCAATGTTATCCTCCAGTGCCGTAATGGTTGGATTTCCAATCCGGGTGTAAATGTATCCTTTCTCTTTTCCTGAGAAAAGATCTGCTCCGTGCTGGGCATTCCGAAATGCAAATGTAGATGTTTGATAGATAGGAACCGTTGCACTCCCAAAATTATCTTCAAAAGCACCGGCATGAACGAGTTTGGTATTAAATCCTTTTCCTTTGGTTTTCATCAGTTTATTTTTTAGAACATACTAGATCTTCATTTCCTGTAAAAGTAATTGAACCTGTCCCGTTATAAAAATGATTGGTTATGTTATTAAGAATTAATGGGAAAAATGTTTGTGTGTGAATTCATGTAAAAAGCATATTTGGATGTTAACAGGCACTCTTTATCAGGACAATACAGTCAAGAGAATGGGTTGGAGCATTGCATCGGGATGGAAGGGATTACTGGATATTCCTGACCTGTTTCGCCAGGTTATTGGCAAAAACAAATTCATTTAGTTTTTCATTATCCGAATGCAGAACGTCCTGGTTGGTTCCCTCCCAGCATTTTTCACCCTCATAGATGAATACCACTTTTGCTCCTATCTCCATCACGGAGTTCATGTCGTGTGTATTGACTATGGTTGTGGTATTGAATTCTTCAGTTATTTTTTTGATCAGGCTGTCGATAACGATGGCTGTTTTCGGATCGAGTCCAGAGTTTGGTTCATCACAGAAGAGATATTTCGGATTCAGTGCTATTGCCCTGGCAATGCCCACCCTTTTCTTCATTCCACCGCTGATCTCGGATGGATAGAGGTGATTTGCGTTATGAATATTTACCCGATTCAGACAAAAATTGGCCCGTTCCTTTTTTTCTTCCAGGTTCATTTTTGTAAACATATCAAGCGGATAGATCACATTTTCTTCAACCGTTGCTGAATCAAACAGAGCACTTCCCTGAAAAAGCATTCCCATCTGTTTGCGGATCTCTTTTTTCTCATGGAAATTGAGTTTGTTGAATACAATATCCCCGTAAAGGATCTCTCCTTCATCGACATCATGGAGACCGACAATGGCTTTCAGCAATACGGTTTTTCCCGAGCCGCTCTGTCCGATAATCAGGTTTGTTTTTCCCTGTTCAAATGTAACCGAGATATCTTTCAGTACAGGCACATTGTTGAATGATTTTGATATGTTTACCACCTCGATCATGAAAGAAGCAATTGGGTAAGGATAACATTGAACAGAAGGATTACCACACTGCTGTAGACCACGGCTCTTGTACTTGCCCTTCCAACCTCCAGCGCTCCCCCTTCAACATAGTATCCATGGTAAGCTGAAACAGAGGTGATGATGAAGGCGAAAAAGATGGTTTTAATCAGGGAATAGGTGATGTAATAAGGAATGAATGCATATTGAATACCATAGATAAAATCTTCTGATGTAACCACACCCGTTACGGTTCCTGCGATCCATCCTCCAAAGAGACCTACAATAATGCTGATGATTGTAAGCAGGGGGTTGAACAGAACAGCAGCAATGATCT
>CAZTES010000144.1:0-8791 GCA_964612275.1 uncultured Rikenellaceae bacterium | reverse complement strand
GGAGCATGGGGAAGGATGAAGGATGAAGGATGAAGGATGAATTAGCATAGAGCATAGGGCAAAGGAAGGATTAGGGATGCGCCATAGGCGTGCCTACGGCAATTGATTAAGGATTAAGGAGGGTCACGAAAGCTAAGGAAGAATTCGCTCGTACAGCGACTGTGGGCAGGAAATGTGTTGGCGGCAGTTCGCGGTACGAGTATTGGTATTAGAAGTGAGTCGTGAGAAGTGAGTGAGTGAGTGGTGAGAGGGGGAGATGGATCAAGGGCATGGAGCATGGGGAAGGATGAAGGATGATGGATGATTGATGAATTAGCATAGAGCATGGGACAAAGGAAAGACAAAGGAGTTCAGAGTTCGCGCAGGCTGTACCGTCTGACCGATTGGCCGGTCTGACGGATGAAGGGCAGGCGGTAAGCAGTGAACAGTGAGCCCCGCCTTCTCCGCCGGTTGGCGGATTATTCGCTGCCACAAATCAATCGCTCTTTCTGCTCATGAGGTTTTCGCAAACATTGTTTGCTCAAACGTTCGGCGGGCGAAGAGTGAAAAGTGAGCAGTCCCGAATTTCTTAGAAGCTATGCTTCTTTAGAAATTCGAGGATCCTCGAAAAACTATCAAATCAAAGATTTGTGGTTTTTCGGGATACGCAGTAGATAAGGTGAGATGATCCAATAATGCATCGGAAATGCACGCAATGTAGAGACGCCCAACCTGGGCGTCTTTGCGGCATTAATGCCGGGGCTATTGGAATTAAACCACTCCGTGGTTTTCAGCTCCTTAGACCTGCCTGCTGAAGGCATGGCAGGCAAGGCAATGTCTCTACTGCTTAATTTTAAACGAATAATTCCCGGAGGGTGTTTCGTAGGTAAACAGGTCTTTTTCTCTGTCATACCGGATGACTGCGATCACCAGACCGGTCATTTTATCTGTGATGGTTATCTCAAAATTCTTCCCGGCCATGATCTTCAGGTCACGGGGTTCAATGATCCCGGTAAACGGGGCGATGACCTCCTTCTCCTCGGGAAAAATCTCGTACCGGTAAATATCCATTCCACCGGCACCTTCCGGAAGTAATTTTGCCATATAACCCCTGTTGATGCTACCGGCAGGCGCATAAAAGTAATCGTCCCCGGTCGTGTTCATGGGAAAACCGATATTTGTCGGGACCGACCAGCTGCCATCATCCAGTTTTTTGGAGTAAAAAATATCAAAATTACCCATGTTATAATGCCCGCGGGAAGAGTAAACAAGCAACGTATCATTGCCGGTCAGGAAGGGTGTTTCTTCATCATACACCGAGTTTATTACCGGTCCCAGGTTCACTGCGGATCCCCATTCTCCGGAGGTTAGCTTTTCCGATTTCCAGATATCCATCTCCCCGTATCCCCCCCTGCGGTTACTGGTGAAGTAGAGGGTTTTTCCGTCGATGGAGATCGATGCGTGTGATTCTGCCCGGTTGGAATTTACGTTATCGTTCAATCGCTCCATTTTCGTCCAGAATCCATTTTCCAGCCGGCTGACATAAATATCCCGGTTATTCCTCTCTCCTTTGACCAGGTACAGTTCCGTTCCATCGGCAGAAAGACTGGTTGGAATGACATCTCCGTCCGATTCGATCTGGGGGGTAATATTTTCCGGTTCAGACCATTTTCCCTCTATTTTTCTCGAGGTAAAAACCCCGTCGTAAAATGCAAGTTCTGACTGGTAGACAAGAAAGGTTTCATCCCTGGAGATCACCGGGTTGTAGTTGTCCCTTGGTGTATTTACAGGGCTCCCAATGTTCTGATAGTCAAAGGAAATGGGTAAATCCTGAATGATCTTTGCTTTTTCACAGGCACTGATCTCAGTGTCCACCATACTGACATTATAGTTCCCCTCGAATTCGGGAAGGGCTTTGAACCGGTTGTACATATCCAGTGCTTTATCCAGCTCATTGTTGTATTGGTATGCCCTGGCGAGGTAAAAATAGGCATGTGCCGGGGCTCTTGTCTCGTCAGCAGATCGCTCCCTGTACTTTCCTGTGGTATTTTGTATTGCCTTTTCCAGAAAGGGAATGGCATTGTGCTCTTCTCCGGGAATGTTCAGGTAACATACTCCGATCTTGTATTGTATGTTCTCGTTCATCCGGTCAGTATCCACCAGCTTGAGGTAGTAATGAATCGCTTCCTGATAATCCTCGTCAAGAAAGAAAAAATCACCATCCTCCAGCGCTACATCCAAATCATCCTGCTCCTGTGAATAGATTGGGGAATAAAGGATGATGGAGAAAATCAACAATATACATCGTTTCATTTTCCATGCATCATTTGTGTTACCAAATTTAATAAATTGATCGGATTTATGAAAAAAGTAAGGAAGTTATGTTGGGTGAAAATTGATGAGAGGGAGAGAAGGAGTGACGAAGGGTGGAGGAGAGGTGAGTTAGTGTGCAAAGAACATAGGGAAGGATTAAGGTGAGTTCAGAGTTCATCATCCTTCTCCCCAGGCTGTCGCCGTACCCACCATCTGGCGGGCAGGGATACGAGGTCCTCCCTGTGAAATAACAAAAGCTTTGCTTGGAGCCGGGAACCAATCACCGGGAACCTGGTCTTTTAACTTTGTGCCCGATGAACGATTAACCCATATAACATTCTTTACTATATTTGTTATCTTGAACAATCATCAGGTCCATGCACGAACCCCTTGCCCATTTCTATTCAAAGTTCGGTTTCGATCCCACGTCCATCAAACAGCTGGTCTGTGGAGAACTCTATGTGGGTGTGATGCTTGACAACGGCAATGTTGGTGTCTGCTCGACCTTAAAAAAAGAGGTGGATCTGGTGATCCATGACCTCGACCCGGTCGATCTTGCAAACACGGCTCACAGGATTGTTCTCACAGCCTATTATAATGCGTTGCTGAACGACTCAAACCAGTATAGCGGAACGTCCGATATTTTCGAAGAGATCAATTTCAGGCAGTACAGCAAGATCGTTATGGTGGGCTATTTTCAATCGCTGCTGAACAAATTTCAGCGTGAAAACCTCGATATTGCCGTATTCGACAACCTGGTGAGCGAGCCATTGATCCTTGATCCAAAAAAACAGGCAGAGTTTAACCGGAAAACGGATGCCCTTATCCTCACGGGAACATCGATATTCAATGAAACCTTTCAAACCATCGTGGGCTGGACAAAAGCCGGTTGTGATGTCTTCGTGCTGGGTCCGTCCACCATCCTGCACCCGGATTTGTTCCTTTACCGAAACATCAACGTGCTTTTCGGCGCCCTGTTTGAAAAAAATGATATACGACCATTACAGGTCATTGAACAGGGGAAGGGAACCCGGGATTTTTTACCCTTCATGAAAAAAGTATACCTGAAAAAGAACAAATGACCACAGATCGGTTAGACATATTGAAAACAAAAAGAGTTGGTATTGCCGGTGCGGGAGGACTGGGATCAAACTGTGCCATTGCGCTTGCAAGGATCGGCATCGGTGAACTGGTGATCGCAGATTTTGATACGGTTGAGGAGAGCAACCTGAACAGGCAGTATTATTTTACCGACCAGATCGGGATGAAAAAAGTGGTGGCGCTGGAAGAAAACATCAGAAAAGTAAACCCGGAGGTGAAGGTCTTTGTCCACGACCGGCTGCTTGACAGGGATAACCTGGCTGGCATCTTTTCAGGGTGCGATGTTATCGTGGAAGCATTCGACCTGGCTGAATCGAAAGAGATGATCATTGAGACGATCCAGTCACAGCTGCCGGAGACACCCCTTGTCGTCGGACTTGGTCTTGCCGGCTGGGGTAACAATAACTCCATCAAATCCAGGCAGATCGGAAGTCTGTACATTTGCGGGGATGAGAAAAGCGAAACATCCGCGTCCCTTCCACCCCTGGCGCCACGCGTGGGTGTCGTTGCCAATATGCAGGCAAACCAGGTGGTGGAAATCATACTGGGAACCCTGTCATGAAGATCACATTGAATAACAGACCGGAAGAGTTGTATTACCCTTCCCTTACCGTGGCTGAATTGCTGAAGGTGAAAAAATTCTCCTTCAAGCTGCTGGTGATAAAAATAAACGGGAAGCTGGTGAAAAAAGATGAGTATGGAAAGGCAACCATCACCGATGGCGATGATGTTTCAGTTCTGCACCTGATCAGCGGAGGGTGAGATGGGAGAGAAGATACTCGGTCCTCGTTGCTGGGTGCTGGTTAAAAGAGGGGGGAGACGATAAGACTGAGTGACTAAGGGGCAGAGACGGAGAGGCTTAGGGAGGGTGCATAGGGAAGAGAACTTGGAGCATAGGTAGGGAGTACAGAGTTCGCGCAGGCTGTACCGTCTGACCGATTGGCCGGTCTGACGGATGAAGGGCAGGCGGTAAGCAGTGAACAGTGAGCCCCGCCTTCTCCGCCGGTTGGCGGATTATTCGCTGCCACAAATCAATCGCTCTTTCTGCTCATGAGGTTTTCGCAAACATTGTTTGCTCAAACGTTCGGCGGGCGAAGAGTGAAAAGTGAGCAGTCCCGAATTTCTTAGAAGCTATGCTTCTTTAGAAATTCGAGGATCCTCGAAAAACTATCAAATCAAAGATTTGTGGTTTTTCGGGATAGGCAGTAGGCAAAAAAAGAAAGGATAACAAGAGATAATGTGAGATGATCCGCCTTCGTACCGCCTAGCCGGGACTACGGCGGAAAAGAGAGACATGGCACTGCCTTGTCTGATAAACCAATAATATATCGTAAACACACGCAATGTAGAAACGGGGCTGTATCAAAAGTCCGTTTTCCAGTCATCTGACGAATGAAATCTCCAATCGCCCGGGGGCAAAAGTTTAGGACAATCCAAACGAACACCGTTACCCTAACCGAATACCGATTTTCGTTATGCATCAAATTGCATATTGATATTAATCATTTTAATCCTATCTTCATTGGCATAATTTTATTCCCTGAAAAAGGACAGTCATTTTAAGAACAGGATCTATGGATACAGCAGAAATGAACAAGGCACACGCCCTGCTGGCGGAGTGGAAATACCAGTACTCTCCTGTGGATAAGGGATATGCCGGACAGACCCTATACATTAACATTTCCGAAAACCGGTTTGCGTCCAAACCGGTCACCGAACAGATGAAAGACCTCTTTGTCGGTGGTCGTGGTTTTGATCTCTGGTTATTATGGAATGGGACCACAACGGATACGCGGTGGGACAGCCCCGAAAATGAAATTTGCATTTCCAGCGGGCCGTTGGGGGGAACCTCCTCCTATCCCGGCTCCGGGAAATCCATTGCCACCACCATCTCACCGCTCACCGGATCGGTGGTTGACAGCAATGTGGGGGGGCACTTCGGGCCCATGCTGAAATTTTCAGGTTTTGATGCGATCGAGATCCAGGGAAAAGCCTCCGAGGAGATCATCATCTTTATCGATGGCACGAAACATACCATAACCATTGAAACTGCTCCCCTGGAACCGATCGATACACACATCATTGGTGAGATCCTGACGGAGATGTATGCCGACGACCCGAAATCGAGACAGAACATCAGTGTCGTATCGGCAGGTACAGGAGCAAACCATACCCGCATGGGTTGCCTCAACTTCTCCTGGTGGGATTGGCGACGGAGAACGGTCCGCGTGAAACAGGCAGGCAGGGGGGGTATCGGTACCATTTTTCGTGACAAGAAAATCAAAGCCCTGGTGATCAAAACCGGCTATTTCAGGCCACGGTGGAAGATTGCCGAGCGGATGCCCGAACCGAAAATGAAATAGTTATTTATTGACAATGATAACACCATTTGACTATGAGTTGCGCGAATTGCGATCAGAAAAAGGTCGATGAGATCATCCGGAGATGGGACTCGGATAACGAGTACGTCATTGAGATGATGCAGGATATCCAGGATGAGTTCCGTTACATCTCGAGGGAAACACTCGAACAGATCAACAAATCGACCAAAGTGCCGCTTTCCGAGCTGTACCACATTGCGACCTTTTACAAAGCTTTCAGTCTTGAACCCAGGGGCAAATTCGAGATCCAGGTGTGCATGGGAACCGCCTGTCACGTCAAGGGTGCCGGACGGGTGCTCGATGCCTTTGAAAGGGAGCTCGGGATAGCAGACGGACAGACTACCGGTGACAAGTTCTTCTCGCTCGAGGGAGTTCGCTGCCTGGGATGCTGTAGCCTAGCTCCCGTGGTAACCATCGGAGAAGATCTGTATGGCGAGGTGCAACCCGCACAGGTGCCCCGTTTATTGAAGAAATACAAAAAAATGGCAGACGATGAGTAAAATAGCAATCAAGGATCTGGAACGGATCAAGGAGAAACGGCAGAAAGAGCAGAATCAGTACAGGGCAATGGTCATGGTTTGTGCCGGAACAGGTTGCGTATCAGCCGGTTCGCTCTCCCTCTACCAGCACTTCAATCAACAACTGAAGGATCGGGAACTTGACAGGCAATTTCTTGCCGTGCCAACCGGATGCAACGGTTTTTGTGCCCAGGGACCCATCGTGGTGGTTCAACCCGAAGGGGTCTTTTACCAGAAGGTAAAAGAGAAAGACATACCGGCAATCATCGATGATCATCTGTTGGGGGGCAAACCGGTGGAAAGGTTGCTGTATAAAGACCTTGAAACCAACAGGATGATTCCCAAAATGGATGATATCCGGTTTTTTGGAAAACAGATGCTGATCGCCCTGCGCAACCGCGGGATCATTAACCCGGAGAACATCGAAGATGCCATTGCAAGGGGAGCTTATAAATCCCTTTCCAGAACCCTGGCACAGATGCAACCCGCCGAGGTGATCGAAGAGATAAAAAAATCAGCCATCCGTGGACGTGGTGGCGGTGGTTTCCCTGCCGGTGTGAAATGGGAAAGCTGCTACCAGGCTTCGGTCAAAAACAACGAAAAACCCTACATTGTCTGTAATGGCGATGAGGGTGATCCCGGGGCATTCATGGACCGTAGCATTGTGGAGGCTGATCCCCATGCCGTGATCGAAGGAATGGCCATCGGAGCAAGGGCTGTCGGATCATCGGAAGGATATGTCTATATCCGTAAAGAATATCCGCTGGCGCTGAAACGACTGAAAAAAGCGATCAGCGATGCAAGAGAGCGGGGGCTGCTGGGGAAAAACATACTCGGCACCGGCTTTTCGTTCGACATAAAGATCCACCAGGGAGCCGGAGCCTTTGTCTGTGGCGAATCGACCGCCCTGATGGCATCCATGGAAGGAAGGGTCGGTGAACCGCGTGCCAAATACGTGCACAACGTGGAAAAAGGATACCGCAATAAACCAACCATCCTGAATAACGTCGAAACCTGGGCGAACATACCGGTTATCATTGAAAAAGGAGCAGATTGGTTCGCCGGTATTGGATCGGGGGATGTGTCAAAATCACCCTGGGACGGCAGTTCGGGAACAAAGGTGTTCTCCCTCGTGGGAGATATCGTGAATTCGGGACTGGTGGAAGTACCCATGGGCATTACACTGCGGGAGATCATATTCGAGATCGGTGGGGGAATCCCCAATGGCAGAACCTTTAAAGCAGTGCAGACCGGAGGTCCTTCCGGCGGATGCCTGCCGGCATCCATGCTCGATATGACGGTCGACTTTGATAAGCTGACCGAGGTGGGATCAATGATGGGGTCGGGAGGCATGATCGTGATGGATGACCGAACCTGCATGGTCGATGTGGCAAAATACTTCATCAGCTTCCTGCAGGATGAATCGTGTGGAAAGTGCGCCCCATGCCGCGAGGGACTGATCCTTTTAAACCAGATCCTGGATAAAATTACCAGGGGTGAAGGAGCCGATGGAGATATCGAAATGATCGAAGAGATCTGCAATGCAATGGAGGTGGGTTCGCTATGCGGGCTGGGGCAGACAGCACCCAACCCGGTGCTGAGCACCATCCGCTATTTCAAGGAGGAGTACATCGCCCACATCAAAGAGAAAAGATGTCCTGCCGGAATCTGTAAGTCATTGATAACCTTTACTATAAATGATAATTGCACCGGCTGTAGCCTGTGTGATGTCAATTGCCCGGCTGACGCCATATCGGGCGAACCCAAAAAGATGTATACCATCGACCAGAGCAAATGCATCCAGTGCGGCATCTGCTACGATGTGTGTAAGTTTGAGGCGGTGGTGGTGCAGTGACAGGTATAAAGTAAAAAGTACAATCAAATTTTGAAATAAATATCGCATAGAATCTTCACGATTAAAGAATTGGGATTATGCATGGAATGCACCGTATTTCATTACCATTTGCACTAAAAACAGGGAAAGTAGAGACAAGGTATGCCTTGTCTCTACGAAACCAATAAATCAATGAAATCAGGTTTAATCCCGGGACAAAAACGTTTTCAAAATCAGGGTAAAAACATCCTGTCGTCTATTATTGGTTCATACAAATCAATGGTAAACCGAAATGCACGACAAATAGGTTCAAATTTCGCATGGCAACCCCGGTTTTACGACCATGTGATCAGAAATGATGAATCATTAGCGAAGATCCGGTATTATATCTGGGACAATCCTAAAAAATGGTCAACAGATGAATTGAATCCTGATTATAAAGAAATACAGTATTTGTAAACTATTATACCAATGATCGAAGTAAAAATTGACAACAAAACCATTCAGGTCGAAGAGGGGACTCCCGTTCTTGCCGCGGCGAGGAAGGCGGGGATCGATATTCCTGCGCTCTGCGACCATCCCTCCCTCGAGCCCTACGGGGCATGCCGGCTCTGCCTGGTGGAGGTGGATGATGGCAGGAGAAAACGGATGGTCACCTCCTGCAA
>CAZTES010000143.1:0-8833 GCA_964612275.1 uncultured Rikenellaceae bacterium | reverse complement strand
CTCTGCTATCGGCATTCAGGCGGTTGACATCTTCATCGAACCATATTTTGCGTCCGCCAAGGGTAGATACACCCCTCTCTTTCAAGGTAATTTTCAACACCGGTTTTTTTGTCATAATATTTCCTATCGAATCCCTCCCTTTGATGGTCAGTTCAGAGAAATCAAATTCGAAGGTCAGGTTCTTCAATCTGGGTTTTGGTTTCAGATGGATCTTAATGATCTCGGCTTCTCCGTTGGGATTAGCACTGAAATAGAGGACTTTTGAATCTGCTTTACCCCGTGTGATATGGTATTCTTTGTCTCGTGTAACACCGGTAACAGCTGTACGCTTCACCATCACATTTCCCTTTCTCCCATCCCGGTAAACCGTATTATAAATCGTACGGTTGTCATTCTTTTTAAAGACAGCAATATGAATGATGTTTTTCCCGATAAACAATTTATCCGCGATTTTGGTGATCATATACCTGCCATCCCTCAGGAACACGATAATCTCATCAATATCAGAACAATCACACACATATTCGTCCTTTTTCAGGGAAGTCCCTGCAAAACCCTCTTCCCGGTTAACGTAGAGTTTTGCATTCTTGGCAACAACTTTTGTTGCAACGATTGTATCAAAGTTTTTGATCTCTGTTTTTCTTTCCCGGTCTTTCCCGTGCTTCTTTTTAATTTGCCTGAAATAATTAATGGTATAGGAAATGATATTAGCCAGGTGGTTGTTCACCTCCTCAATTTCCGCTTCAATCTCCCGGATCTGTTCATCTGCTTTTTTTGAGTCGTATTTCGAGATCCTCTTAATTTTTATTTCAGTTAACCGGATGATATCATCCCTGGTCACCTCCCTTGACAGCAATTTTTTAAACGGCTCAAGTCCCTGATTGATAGTTTCGATAATTGATTCCCATGTTTCACATTTCTCAATGCTCCGGTAGATTCTGTTCTCAATAAATATCTTTTCAAGGGAGGATTGATGCCAGGAATCCTGGAGTTCTTTCTTTCTGATTTCAAGTTCAAGGGTTAGCAGGTCAACGGTACTCCGGGCTGATCGTTTCAGGATATCACTAACTCCCATGAAGTCGGGTTTTTCCTCATCGATCACACATGAGTTGGGTGAGATAGAGATCTCGCAGTCGGTAAAGGCAAACAGGGCATCGATGGTTTTATCGGAAGATACACCGGGTGCCAGGTGAACCAGGATCTCAACGTTTTCAGCTGTATTATCATCGATTCTCTTAACCTTGATTTTCCCTCTTTCACTGGCTTTGATGATCGATTCAATCAGGCTAATCGTAGTTTTGCCATAGGGTAATTCCGTTATTGCCAATGTTTTTTTATCGATTTTTGAAATCTTTGCCCTGACCCGGACCTGTCCTCCCCGTATTCCATCATTATACCGGGTGAAGTCGGCAAGTCCACCGGTAGGAAAATCGGGGGATAACTCAAAGGGTTTCTCCTGAAGGTGAAGGATTGTCGCGTCGATCAGTTCATTGAAATTATGGGGGAGTATTTTCGAAGCGAGGCCGACAGCAATTCCCTCAATTCCCTGAGCAAGCAGAAGCGGGAATTTCACGGGCAGGGTTACCGGTTCTTTATTCCTGCCGTCATAGGAGAGTTTCCATTCGGTTGTTTTGGGATTGAAAACGACATCATTTGCGAATTTGGAGAGCCGGGCTTCGATATACCTGGGGGCTGCTGCACCGTCTCCGGTCAGAATATTCCCCCAGTTTCCCTGCGTTTCGATGAGAAGATCCCGCTGTCCTAACTGAACCAGGGCATCCCCAATGGAGGCATCGCCATGGGGATGGAACTGCATGGTATGCCCGATGATGTTGGCAACCTTGTTAAAGCGGCCATCATCCAGCCGTTTCATGGCGTGCAGTATCCTGCGCTGGACCGGTTTTAGCCCGTCATTCAGGTGAGGGACCGCTCGTTCGAGGATTACATAAGAAGCATAGTCAAGGAACCAATCCTGGTACATTCCTGACAGGGTCAGAACCTTGTAGAGTTCTGAACTTTTGGTCTTGCCTGTTTCCGGGTCAGATGATACGGGATCCTGATCGTTACCCTCTTCACTCCATTCCAAGTATTCCATGCTCCTGCAGTGACAATAATGAAAACGTTAACTATTCTGTTGGCCATTGCGCAATCGGGCAGATCTCATCAGATCTGTTCCACAAGGTCCTCCTCAACCCGCAGGTTTTCGATGATGAATTCCTGGCGATCGGGTGTGTTTTTTCCCATGTAAAACGCTAAAAATCCTGCCACATTATCCTCTCTTCTCAAACGGACCGGATCGAGTCGCATGGCCTTACCAATAAAATGTTTAAACTCATCCGGTGATATTTCGCCCAATCCTTTGAACCGGGTAATTTCAGGATTCGGGGCTAATTTTCGAATGGCTTTTTCTTTCTCTTCCGCTGAGTAACAGTAAAGGGTTTCCTTTTTATTCCGTACGCGGAATAGAGGTGTTTGCAGGATATAGAGGTGACCATGTTTTACCAGGTCAGGAAAAAACTGCAGAAAGAAAGTGATCAGGAGCAGCCGGATGTGCATACCATCCACATCGGCATCGGTAGCGATCACAACATTATTATACCTGAGGTTTTCGAGTCCATCTTCAATGTTCAATGCTGCCTGAAGCAGATTAAACTCCTCATTTTCATAAACAATTTTTTTCGTCAGCCCATAGGTATTCAATGGTTTACCTTTCAGGCTGAAAACGGCCTGTGTCTCAACATCCCTTGATTTGGTAATCGATCCGCTGGCAGAATCTCCTTCAGTGATAAAAATAGTGGTATTGAGTCTGCGGTTGTCTTTTGAGTTATAATGAATCCTGCAATCTCTCAACTTTTTATTATGCAGACTGGCTTTTTTAGCTCGTTCCCTGGCGATTTTTTTTATACTGGAGATTGCTTTTCTCTCCTTCTCCGAATCGAGTATCTTTTTATGAATAATATCTGCAGTATCCGGGTTTATATGCAGAAAATTATCCAGTGCCGTTTTCAGGAAATCGGTAATAAAATTCCGGACTGAAGGGCCATCCGGGCCAATGTCTCTTGATCCAAGCTTTGTCTTTGTCTGTGATTCGAAAACCGGTTCTTCCACTTTTATGCTGATGGCAGCAATAATAGAGGCGCGAATATCGGAGGGGTCAAAGTCCTTTTTGTAAAACTCGCGTATGGTTTTCACCAGTGCTTCCCGGAATGCCGCCAGGTGAGTCCCTCCCTGTGTTGTATGTTGCCCGTTTACAAAGCCATAATAATCTTCACCGTACTGGTTGCCGTGAGTAAACGCTATTTCAATATCATGATTCTTCAGGTGAATGACATTATAAAGCCCTTCACCACTCATGTTTTCTTCCAGAAGATCGCGCAGTCCGTTTTTCGAATGAAAGCGATTCCCGTTAAAATTAACCACCAATCCTGAGTTGAGATACACGTAGTTCCGCATCATGGTCTCAACATATTCCGAAATGTAGTGGTAGTTGCCAAACATCTTGTCATCGGGTACAAACGTAACGATGGTGCCGTCATCAAGATCGCAATCCGAGACTTTTTCATCCCGCACCAGCTTTCCTTCAGCAAATTCCACCTCCTTCATCTTCTTTTCCCGTATTGATTGCAGTGTGAAATTTGCAGAAAGTGCATTCACTGCTTTGATACCTACCCCGTTCAGCCCAACTGATTTCTTAAAAACTTTCGAGTCGTATTTTGCACCGGTATTCATTTTGGAAACGACATCCAACACTTTCCCGAGCGGTATCCCCCTGCCATAATCTCTGACCAGCACTTTTTTCTCCTCAATGGTTACATCGATGTGTTTTCCATGCCCCATCAGGTACTCATCGATAGAATTATCAAACGTCTCCTTCAACAGGATATAAATTCCATCGTCCTTGGATGTGCCATCCCCCAACTTCCCAATATACATTCCCGGTCTTTTCCGGATATGTTCACGCCAATCGAGTGTTTTGATCGTTTCTTCCGAGTAAGTCGCCGTCATGGGTCTTTCGAATTTTTGCAAATATATAAAAAGGGACAGAGGAGAATGAAGCGACTTTTCAACAAAAGCAAAAGCAGGGATCAGCCTGAAAACTGTAGCATTTGAGCTTGCTTTTTGTTAACTGCCTAACAAACTGATCGTTATTTGATTGTCAGGAAAATTATTTGTTGTTGAAAATTTACCGTAATTACCAAAAAACAAAAAGATTTCAGGGAGATTAATGCGATCAGACAATGCCCATCTGCTTCATCAGGCAGGCAGCATTCATTTTTTGTGAAGTCCCTTCCCGCAGGATATAGTCGAAAGAGATCTGGTCTCCATCGATCTCCACTTCAAAGCATTTATTGGCAATCTGATCAGGGTACTCATCTTCCAGTTTACCCAGTTCGAGATCATGGGTTGCAATCAAACCGGTTCCCTTCAGTTTAATGAGCTGTTCAATAAACATGATCGAACCCGCATGCTTATCCTGTGAATTGGTCCCTTTTAATATTTCATCCAGAAGGATCAGGATTTTTTCCCGTTTCATCAGGCTCTCTTTTAGCACCTTTAAGCGTCGAAGTTCAGCATAAAAATAGGACTCATTCTTCTGAAGGGAATCGCTGGTTCGCATGCTGGAATATATCTTTACCGGAGTGAAGAAGAATTCATTTGCACAAACGGGTGCTCCAATCATCCCGAGGATAAGGTTTATCCCAACTGTTCTTAGAAAGGTGCTTTTCCCGGCCATGTTTGGGCCGGTCAGTATGACCAGTTCTCCCTCCTTTTCAAACTGGAAATCATTGGGTACCCGTTCCACCCGGTGAATTAACGGATGGCCAAGTTTCTTTGAATGGAGAAATTTGTCCTCTCTGATTTCAGGAAACGGATAATCCGGATTATTGTAGGAGAAAGAGGAAAGGCTGATCAAGGCATCGACCTCCTTCACAGCTGTAAACCACGAAGGAATTCTGTCTTCGCATTCACTTCTCCATTTATCCAGTGCGATAACACAATGTATATCCCACAGAAGCAAGCCATTGAGCAATACCCCGATGATCATATCCAGGCGCCTGTCGAACCGATGGATGATCCGGGCTAACCGGTGAATCTGAACAGCAGCCGAATCTCCATCCGGGCACAATGTTTTTTGAAGAGAGATCAGGAATGGAGAGGAAAAGGTCTCGTCCTGAATGATGAAAAGCAGCTTTGCAGATTTTTCCAGCATCGCATACCGTCTGGCAACCTGCTGGTGGACCCTGTTAATGCGCACCAGGTGAACAGCCACGATTAACAATTGGATCAGGATCATGGCAACAGGCAAGGAAGCAGGCAGGATCCTGAACAGGGAAAATGACAGCAACAAAAGGGTTATCAACGGAAGCAGAAAACGAATACCATGAAGGATTTTGGAGTTTTTGAATTCCGGGTTTTTATTTGCCCATTCCAGAATACTCTGTTCCTCCTGGCCCGATTCTTCATAACTCCTCCCGGTTGCCAGAAATTTTTGCCTCCAATCCAACACTGGAGTGAGTTCTTTTACAGCATCTTGTCGTGATCGTATCTCAGCATGATCGTTCAGCGGTCCCATCAATAAATCCTTCAGCCGCTCTTTACCACCGGTTGAGCAGGTCCTGTTCAGGTATTGAAACAGGGATCCATCCCCAAACAGATCCAGGTCAAAGGAGAATGAATGGGTTGTACTTATATACTCCGATCCGTCATCAAAGGGGCTGATATCACCTTCCAAACACCGCACCTCATCATCATTGATTTTTATCAACTCTTTCAAATGGCGCTGTTGCATGGTGTTTTGTCCATGTTTCTTAACGGTGATAAAAAACAAAAAACCGGATAAGATGAAGCAAGCTACTGCCAGGAAAGCATGAAGGCCGGAAGCAAAATAAATCAAGATGATACCGGCGATAAATATCAGCAACCGGAGCATGGACAACAGGTTCCCTCTTCGCTTCATGTTGTTCAGTTCCCGGGCAAAACGAGAAACTCGTTCCCGGTATTTATTTAAGATCTCCTTGTCCATTCTATCTCGTATATATCTTTTTTACAGCTCAATAGCTACTACATTAAACCTCGTGATTTTGCCGCTATGGTAAGTCTTCTGTGCGTCAAAGAGCCATTCCCAGTTGGCTTTTCTTTTCCCCTCCGGAAGGGAAACATGAACGAGCGGGTTAATACGTTCCAGCCTGTCATCTTCATAGACCCGTTCCTCAAAATCGGTAATGATACAGGACCTATTGCGCGGGAGTGAATCGATGTGCGATTGCTGGATCATTTTCCTCAATGCCATGATCTCTGCCCCGGTATAGATTGAGAATTTTTTGAGGTAATCGACAATAAGGATATCCAGCTGGTTTAAAATGTTCAGCGAAACCAAAAAGCCCGGAGGAACATCCGGCACAAAACCGGCTGACTGCAGATCCGCTATTTCCTGTTTTCTCCCGGTTTTCCTGAATTCCTTCACCAGTTGATATGCCTGTTCGATCATACCACCGGTAATGTCCTGCTGAATAGCTTCCACACCTGGGAGATCTCTGATTTTCCGCAGGACCTGCGGAGGATGAAAGATATCGATCAGCAGGATTTTCTCACATTTTTTTTGCAGCTCTTCAATCGGCACATCGAGCAGCCAGCCGCTTCCCAGTATCGTAATCACTGGAATGTTCTTTCCCCGGATGCAATCGAGAACAAATTCCTTTGATTTATGCAGGTGGGGTTCCCAGTTGCTGCTTTCATTCAGAAAGCGGGAGATGATCCCTTCCTGGTCAGAAAGAAAATTCATCTTTCGCAATATTTTTCTCTCCGGTAAAGATCTCATAATGGTTAACAAGCCGTATCAGGATGAAGTTCGGCGAATGCGGTGCAGTTCTTCCTCCATTATTTCACGGGTCATTTTCGTCAGTTCATCCACATCCATCTGGTCAAATTTTTCGACCGGTATTTCCTCCAGGACATGGAGTTTGATGTTCCGGTTAGGGCTTAAAATCAATCCTTTTTTCGGAAGCACTTTGATGCTTCCGTCGATTACTATCGGAATGATGGGTGTTCTGGTTTTCAGAGCGAGCATAAATGCTCCTATCTTGAATGGTCGGAGTTCACCATCCAGTGTCCTTGTTCCTTCCGGGAACATCATAATCGAGTTATCTTTCCTGATGGCTTTTTCACAATCCTGCATCATTTTCATGATACTCTTCCTGCTCTCCCTCTCAATTTTTATGTATTCATTCATTCTCAGGTTCCAACCCACGACCGGCAAATGATAATTTTCTGACTTTGAGACCCATTTAAACGGCTTGAACAGGAGGTAAATAAGACAGATGTCAAGCATGGATTGATGATTGGAGACCAGGACATAGGTTTCTCCTTTTCTGATGCGGTCGCAGTTTGTTATTTTAACACGCCACATCGGATTAGTCCAGATAAACATGGAACCCCAGAAGCAACTGAAATAGTGCAGTGCCAGGTGTTTCTTGTCGAAAAGAAAGGTCAACAGCCAAATAAACAGGGCAAACGGAAAGAGACCAACCGCCAGGCAGAAAGCGATGATATAGGATATGAAAGACCGGATAGCAGCGACCATCAGTTTCATTTATGTTACCCTAATTTATAAAAATAATTCGGTAAAACAAAAATAGGAAACATCAGAATAACCCGCTGATAAGATCCATCTTGTTGACCCCGGGAAGGAATTGATGGATCGCGAATGATTCTAATTTCTCCCTGATAACTGTTTGATTATGTACTACACCGGTCAGTTTTTTTTCAACCTCATGCAGTGGTTTCCTTGATTTTTGATCCACCAGATGGATCTCCGAAATGATACCCCGTTCGACCAGCAATTTTACTGCCAGCTCTTTTTCTCCAAACTGCAATATCTGTTGAAATTGATAGCGTGGTGAATAGGCAAAATTCCATTCCCATGTGGTATACTTCTCTTCCATTAATTGATGGATGGTCTTTTTGTCGTTTTCGGTCAGTTTATACTCTTCTGTCCCGGAAAAAGTAGTAAGGATATGGTTGAAAAGGATATCGCGGAACTCCTGAATCGGGATCTCAGGTTTCAGGAATTCGCTGATGTTTGCGACACTGCTCCGAACAGACCGGACTGCTTTATCCTGGTAAACACCGGGCCGGATCTTCAGGGCAGTGTTTAAATCTGCCAGGCTGGATGAGAACAACAAGGTTCCGTGGTGCAAAACCCTGTTTTTAAAAACGTGTTCTGCATTTCCCGATATTTTTTTATTCCCCACCCTGAGGTCGTTCACTCCTTCAAAACGGGCAGGCACTGACAAACTGGTCAACACCTCCAGTATGGGCTGGGTGAAGTTCACAAAATCGATCAGTTTTCCCATTTCCCCATTCCGGATAAACGTAAAATTCAGATTCCCGAGATCGTGGTATACGGCTCCTCCTCCCGACAACCTTCTGACCACGCTGATGTTTTTCTTCTTTACAAAATCAAGGTTTATCTCAGCCAGGGCATTCTGATGTTTTCCAATAATGATGCTGGGTCGATTTCTGTACAGCATGAAGCAATCCCGGATTTTGTTCCGAAAGAGGTGTTCTTCCACGGCTGCATTAAAGCAGGGATCAGTATGTTCATTTTTAATGCAGAGCATGATCGTATTCTTTTTGACAGTAGATCTGCAAACGGATATTCTTATTGAAACCGTTCATACCTGGAAAGAAGTCTTAACTCCGTGATCCTGTACCCTTTGTAGACAATATATCCAACGAACCCGCCCAGCAGTGCACCTGCGATGATATCGCCCGGGAAATGCACACCCAGGTAAACCCTGCTGTATGATACCAGGGAAGCCCAGGCGATGAT
>CAZTES010000142.1:0-8854 GCA_964612275.1 uncultured Rikenellaceae bacterium | reverse complement strand
TATCCGCCAGCTGGCGGAGAAGGAGGAACTCACTTCTCCTCCTCCTCAATCACCACAAAGATCTCCTCATCCTCCTTTTTCATCAGGTATTGTTCCCGGGCAAACTTTTCGAGGTTTTCTTTATCCGTTTCAAGCTCATTCAGTTTCTTCGAATCCTCCTCAATCCTCTTTAAATAGTACTCCTTGTCTTCCTCCAGTTGTTTCAGTGTTTTCATCTGTGAAAAGCGGTCGACCAGGTTATTGCTGTCGAACAGAAGGATCCATACGACGAAGATGATCAGTGAAATGATGTATTTATTCTTCAGGTAGTGTATGACCACGCTCCACTTTTTCATGAGAAACGGTTTGATAACCGGGATAAAAATACAAAGAAAAGTGACGGAAGGATACCGTTTTATTCACCTTTTCCGGAAATTTTTTAACAACAGGGCTTTCGTATTATTTTTCAAGTAATAAAAATTACCCCGGATGGGGTAAAATAATGAATAACCACGGTGGCCCGCTTAGGGTAAAACCGGTGATAATAAACGCCATATTGTACAACCCTGAAGGCCTGCCTGCCGGCAGGCAGGGGTTGAATTTATTTCCTGCTTCCTCACAAAACTCAGTAAACTAATAGATACGACTTAGTTATCATATGCGTTTAAATATATCCCCCTTGAGGGGGAATCAAAGGGGGTGGAATTTTTCTTTGATAATAGGTTGATTGACTTCTCAATTTCATGAAGCACTAAATTCATCTGGTTTAAAACCTCTTCATCCCGAAAGCGTAAAACTGTAAATCCCAATGCTTTCAACTTCTCTTCTTTTATTTCATCCTGCATAATGATCTTTTCATCCAAATGCGTTAATCCATCCACCTCAATTACCAAATTTAAATCTTTACAGATAAAGTCTACAATATAATCAGAAACGGGTCTTTGCCTGGAAAATGAATATCCATTCATTTTTTTTGCCTTTAATCCGTATTTCCAGAGACAAGCTTCTGCTTTTGTCATATTCTTCCGCAAAGCTTTCGCAAGTGGTCTCAATTTTTTATTGTAATACCAATTGTTATTTGGACCGGCTGGTTCCATATATCTTTTTTCTCCTAGTTCCACCCCCGTTCCATCCACCAGCTAGCGGATGGAACACCCCCTGATAGGGGGATAGTTAAATAAGATAAATCGCTTAAAGTTACAATATATAAATAACCCTGGTGGCCCGCTCTGTGAAATAATGTTTTACACTAGTACTCCGTTCGGCGCAGCCACTATTTCACAGGGCCTGCCCTGTGAAATAATTGTAACAATTGAACATTCTTATTGGCTAATTTATATTTCACGGGGCCTGCATAGGGTTATGACCGGTGGTTAGTATATACAAGAAGCTTACAACCCTGAAGGGGTTAAATTTTTCGCCAGGCAGGAATACAATCTTCGATCAAATTCAATGGTGCATGTCAACGCCGTACTGCATATGGATCATATGATCCAGGGTTTTGCAGATCTCGCTCATGTATTCATTGACAGCCCTGACACTTCCCGGGAGGGTGAAGATCAGGCTCTTACCGATGATCCCTGCAATACTGCGGCTCAACAGGGCATTGGGTTTTTCCATGCCATATTTCACGCGTATCAGTTCCATGATCCCCGGGATTTCCTTTTCCAGCATGGAAGATACGACATCCACGGTAATGTCCCTCGGACCGATCCCGGTACCGCCTGTGGTAAAGATGAGGTGGTAGGTTGATGATCCGGCAGAAAGGATCCGTTTTAGCCGGGTTGCATCATCCGGAATGATTTCCCGTTCAATAGCGTATTTGAACCGGGAATCCCGCAGACAATCATCCAGCAAAGCAGCAATAGCCGGTCCGCTTTTGTCCTCGTATTCTCCAACGCTTGCCCTGTCGCTCAGGGTGAGAATCAGGATATTCAGTTTTTCGGGTAGTTCCATGGGTTTATAAGTAACAAGTAACGCGTGATCCGCCTTCGTCCCGCCTGGGCGGGACTACTGCGGACAAAGCGAGTGACGAGAATTAGTTTTCAGTTTACAGTTTACAGTTTTCGGTTTTTCGACATTCGACATTCGACATTCGACATTTTTCACTTCCTATTTATTATCGGGTCAAACCAACCTTACACCCACCTTCTCCCCTTTCCGGAGGGTTGTTTCTCCAATGGGAATGGACACCATTCCCGCTGCTTCATCCAGTGAATAGAGGTGTGCTGAACCATGATAATCCAACGGTTCAACTTCCCCATCCGGATTGATCCGGACAGGAAACCAGGATTCCCTGGACGATTTTTTCCGTTTGTATTCCGCAGCCATTGGAAGAATAAGGTTAATTGGCGCATGGTGATGCCCCATTAAACCGAGGAGCAGGGGTTTGACCAGAAGCTCAAAAAGAAGGAAGGAAGAGACTGGATTTCCGGGCAGTCCAAAACACAATTTTTCCCCTTTCACTCCGAAGATCGTGGGTTTACCCGGCTGGACCGCGATCCGCTGGAACTTCTGCTCGATCCCCAGACCGGTCATGATATCGGGTACCAGGTCGTATTGCCCCATGGATACACCACCTGTCAGTAAAATAATGTCGTTCTTATCCAATGCTTTTTCAATCTTTTCCCGGGTGGATTCCGTGGTATCTGCGGCAATCCCTTCATAACCCGGTATGGCTCCGGCTGACCGGACCTGTGCGATGAGCTGGTAGGCATTGCTGTTCCGTATCTGTGAATGGGCCGGTGATTGGTCCGGTTCAACCAGCTCATCACCGGTGGAAATGATACCCACAAGCGGACGCCTGTAAACTGCCGGGTGCACGACACCCATGGATGCCATGATCGCCACATGCTGTGGCTTCATCTTTGTTCCTTTTTTCAAAACAACCTCCGCTTTCCGGATATCCTCACCACGGTAACAGATGTTGTTCTCCGTCTTCTCCCCGGTAAAACGGATGGTATCCACACCTGCCTGCTCGGTCTGCTCCACAATGATAACGCAATCGGCTCCCTCCGGGACCATGGCTCCCGTCATAATCTCAGCACACTGGTTCCGGGAGATCTTTTTTTCCGGGATCCTGCCGGCCGGTATCTCCTCAACCACGGTCAGGACATTCCCGAGATCTTCCCTCCGGCAGGCATATCCATCCATGGCGGATTTATCAAAAGGCGGCATATCCATATCGGATATGACATCCTCTGCAATCACCCGGTTCAGCAGGTCCGTGAGTCCGGCCTGTTCGGTCCCCAGAGGACGGGCATACTGCATGACGGTTTCGTAGGCTTCTTCAAACAATATCATCATCAAAAAAATAATTTTGTTCCGGTATTCGATGCGGCGGACCTCAGATACCCGTTGTATCCACCCGCGTCAGGGTGAAGGAGACAGAGTCGGCATAGTTCGCCTTGTCCCTCACCAGGAATTTCCACAATTCTGTCTGCATGGTGTCCTTTACAATGAACACATCGGCATCCAGTGAACTTCTGTTGATCTCAATGCTTTCCATGGTTTCCCCGTTCCGGTAAACCTCAAACAGGACGAGGTTCCCCCGGTTCCCTGATTCAGCCATAATCCCGACTTTCAGTGAATCATCCAGATAGGCTGATGCATTGACCGATGTGTAATCACCCCCCTTTTTAAACTCGATAGAGGGTTTGGTGAACACTTTTTCCTCATCTTCACACATGGACAAAAAAGATACGATCAGCAAGGCAATGATCCATATGGCTGTTTTATTTTTCATGGGTTTGCTCAATCATTATCTACTGTAAAACAAACAGTTACTTACTCATTCAGGGAATGAAAGAATTTTTTTGTCACGGTATAGATCGCCCGGTCAAACTCCTGTTGCAATTCATCATAGCACTGGATCAGTTTTTCTCCATCCTCTGTCAGCCGTGTTTCTCCTCCCCTTTTACCGCCCCGCTGTTTATCGATCAGCTTAAACTGGAGGATCTCCTCTGCCCTTTTCATCGTACCCCAGGCATTCCGGTAACTTACTCCCTGGTTTTCAGCTGCTGCTCTCAATGATCCGGACTCATCGATCCGTTTCAGCAGCATGAAATCGGAATCGTCAATGATCTCCTCTTCCGACGAGGTGACAAGCCACACTTTGTATTTCAGAAAAACATCGTAATATTTTGAACCTTTCGAACCAGCCATTGCAAACGTTTTGTTTTCGATACGAAAAATACGGCATATCGTTCACAAAAAAAAATGTATGTTCAATTAGAAAAAGGACTAGCCCTGTGAAATATCTGTAAACACTGAGCGAGTCGCTATTGCTTGCATTATTTCACATCGTAATACACGCAACGTAGAGACGCCCAACCTGGGCGTCTTTGCGGCATCAATCGAAGAGAACCGAAAATCCCATTCACATAAAATCATAAACACATCGGAAAACCAATCACCCCTGTAGTCCCGCCGTTGGCGGGACACTATGCTGCTATCCCGTAACAGGCAAATATGTTTCATACATCCCTGATACAAATAGGAAGACCACACCCCAATCGCCCGTCAGGGCGAAGGATCGGCCTCTTGCCATCGGCATCCCTATGGGAAAAAATTTTATGTACAAAACCAGGCGAAGAAAAATCTGGGCTGGTAGTGGCCGATTTACACTGTGAAATACTTTTATACAGTAAGCAATTTTTTTTATTAAAAATTTAATATTTGACAGGGTAGGCCACTCGAGCAACCTTGTTTGAGAGGGTGGATCATGAATCTATACTTAACTTAGAACCAGAGAAGCCATGATTTAGCTGCTGTCAATTTAAATCATTTTCAAAAGCTGATTCAGAGGGAAAACTAGCCAATTTGCACTTGTTGATTTTTGCACTCAATTTGCCAGATTGCAAAAAACCATTTTTATGATACAGCCTCGAGTTTAGGTTGCACATGCTTTTCCAGCCGATAGTTTTGCCATAGAATTTTTAGCAGCCTTGATTCTTTTGTTTACTTTTCTCATTAAGGAGAAAAGTAAGAGCCCGCCCGGCTTGAGGGCATGTAGAATATATACATTTGGAAATAACCAATGATTAATGAGTTAAAATAAGATTTTGTATATTCTCTTTCAACATCGTTCCATTTGGGGTTCTCTTATGAATAAAGGTTCCTGCATTCCGCAGGATGAAACGTATGGTTTTTCAAACAACATCGCAGTTCCGGCGATTATATTTTGACTAACTTATAACCCGGCTTAAAAGCCGGGACTATTATATTACGCCCCGCAGGGGCTGAAAAATCATTCCCCATGAAATAGCTGGGTTTTATGCGTTTATTACACTGATTCAAGGGGTGTTATCAACGTAGAGACGCCCAACCTGGGCGTCTTTGCGGCAGGTTAACCAGAAAAGTCAGAAATATTCAATTTTTATACCCGAAAGGCAGCGTTATTTTATCGATGTAGAGACGTTGCATGCTCTGGTAGCCGAAGCTTTCTTTGACCACCATAGTTTTAACGGAGGTGGTAGCGTAGGATGGCAACGTCTCTACTTCAGTTCCATTAACACACTGGTTTTGAGATTATAAAACAGGTTAAAACTCCGGACAGGGGATGGCGTGTACTTTCTTCTTCTTTCTTTGGTTTAGCCGGAACTCGTACATCAGGGAGATCTCATGTGCACCGCCCGTATCACTGACCAGGTTCGATACGGTCACATCGTAGCTATAGCCAATGTGGACCTGCTCATTCTTAAAACCGACAAGCAGGATCATGGCATCGCCAATCTGCTCATGCAGGAAGGGGATCCCCCGGTACCAAAAGCCGAATACCAGTGGATTCTTGTACCAGTACAATCCCATGCTGAGCTGGTTGAAATCACTCTGATGCAGGTACTGGAATGCAAAAGAGAGGCTCTCATCGATCGGCTTCAGCAGCCGGCCCCGCCGGATAAGCTGGTACCCTCCGAAAACGGAGATCTTCATCGGGATCCGTGTTTTATCTCCATACAGCGATTGTTCAGGACGCAACAGGTGATCCAGGCTGAATCCCAGCCATGCCCTCTCCACATACGCCATGGTGGAAAAACCGGCATCAATATCACCAAACGGTCCTTCAGGTGGCTGTTCAATGGTTGGAGTGGTCACACCGCCGGGAGATAGCTGGTCGTTGAAGGTAAGATCGTCAAACCGGATACCAATGCGGGTATAGCTGAAAGAAAGCCCGGGTCTGATGTGCAACAATTCAGTGACCTGAAAATCATAGGAATACATTAATGCCAGGTTGGTGGTGTTCAGTCGCCCGGAACCTGCCCTGTCGTGAAAGGCAAGAAATCCGACTCCCGAATTGAAATTGGTGAAGTAGTGATCGTATGAAAAGGTATAGGTATGAAAAACACCAGGCAGCGCAGGCCATTGATTCCGGTGATTCAAGGCAAGACGGTTCTCCTCGGTCGCCCCGGCAAAAGAGGGTGCCATATAAAGCGGATTGGCATAAAACTGGGAAAACTGAGGATCCTGTGGGAAACCAGATCTTATGAACAAATAAAACAAAAAAATTATGAAAAAACACTTCTTCACAAAAGCTTGGTTTTAATCCATGACAATGAAAAGGGCCTGCCTGTAACGAGCTTCAAAACATAAATATACTGAAATATTTAGCATTCCCTGTGACCTTGATACGTGAATTTCGGGCAAAAGTTAATCAAATTATAGAATATTTTATCTTTTTACCGGCCGGCGGAGGGTGAAATTATTGGTTTAGTTGACGAATTGACAGAATTTCGGGATGAATGGTTTTCAAGGAGTTCTTTTGGAGCTCTGCGATGGGTGAATACTGTTTGATAATTCCCCAATCTACCGTTAGGGCGAATGAATCGCCTTCTGCCGGAGGCCTGCCTGCTGCCTTGTCTGATACAATCCAATAATGCATCGATAACCCACGCAACGTAGAGACGCCCAAATTGTGCGTCTCTGCGATAATTGAAAAATTACCGGTTATAGAAAATTCCTGCTCCTCCCCCTGGTCCTTCGGCTTTGCCGGACGAAGCTGACCTTGCGAAGTTCGGACCATTCCCCCTCCCTGCCATGTGAAATGGCTTTTTGCATCAGCACTGCGTACAGGGTTATCCCTATTTCATATGGCAAGAGGGGGATAATTTTATACGTAAACCCTTGGAATTGTTGTAAATATATCCCCCGCTAGGCGCCTACGCTGAAGCTTGCGTCTGCGCCGAAGTCGGCTACGACGCAGGAGCACGGCGACAGCGTGCGGGGGTGTCCGCCGGTTGATATAACCATACGGGTATAAAAAACGACACCCTGCAACAGGCATTCCTGCGTGGTTGCATCAAATCCGCGTGTAGACAGGTAAAAAATAATAAATCTTAAATGTCAAATCCCAAATCACGGGTATGAAACCCAAAGCAAGCTTTGGAAACTTATTCCGCAGCAGAGCTGCGGGGTATTAAACCCTCCGCCTTCGGCGGGATTGTTCGACTTACAAATTTCAATGCACTACGTTTTTGAAATTTGAGTCTCACGAATAATATTCAAAACGCAATGATCAGAAGGAATGTGGTTCAAGTTTTGATTTTTAGATTTGGTACATTGAAGATTATTTGTTATTTGTAATTTGCTAATTGCACCATTTTTACCCCTTTGGCGAACGTTGTGCCGAAGGCCCGCCTGACCGTCGGGCAGGCATCCCTTACGGGGCCTTTGGCATAACTTATTAACATATAACCTTTAACATTTTTTTTTCATCAGACGAACGTTAGTCGTCTGACGAAAAAAAACCAAGATATGTTGTAAAACATGTTTTTTTCGGGTAACCTTTTGCCCATTTTCAGAATGTATAGGTAGAGAGACATTGTTTTTATTCAGCGCTGTTTTATCGATGAAAAAATGGGGTAAAATAATGGGATTATTCCTGGTCCCCCTGCTTGGTTATGCCCAGAACCCCGGGCAGAACTACGTCGTATCACACATCCCCAAAATCCCCCTTACCGACAGCGCAGAACTACCGGCTCTTCCGGCAGACCGGCTCACCGCTTCCGTCAACTATTTCGACGGGATCGGCAGAACGATCCAGTCCGTACAGATCCAGGCGAGTCCGGGCCACAACGACCTGGTCCGCGCCTTCCGCTATGACCTTGCCGGCCGACAGCTCTTCGATTACCTTCCCTTCACCGTCGAACAGCCCAAAGGGGAATATGTCGATGATCCCCTGACAGAGATCACCACCTTCTACAATCAACCACCGGATAATGTTACCCCCACTACCCTCCCCTACGCGGAGAAACGGTTCGACAACTCACCACTGAACCGGGTTACAAAACAGGGTGCCCCGGGAAAGACCTGGTCGGTTGACGGCGAACACCACATCGAATATGCCGAATTGTCCAACAGCGAACCCATTCCGGCGTGGACCGTTAACGAATCGGGCGATTGCAGCCCTTCCGGGACCTACCCTGCAGGGTCACTGCTGGTGAGCGAACAGAAAGATGAGAACGGGAACCGGAGCCGGACCTACACAACCATCCTGGGGCAGACCATCCTGACGGAAAGATTGCTTGGCAGCGAGAGGATCCGGACCTTCTTTGTCTACGACGACTACGGTGACCTGCGGATGGTCATCCCCCCGGAAGCCGCTGCCAGCGGCTCGACCGATGAAAAATTGGTCTTCAAATACTTCTACGACAAAAGACACCGGATCATCGAAAAGAAAATCCCCGGATCGGAGGTCACCTGTATGGTCTACGACAACCTCGACCGGCTGATCCTGCAGCAGGACGGGAACCAGCGGAGGGATGCACTCTGGTCCTACATCAAGTACGACGTGTTCAGCAGGCCGGTCAGCACGGGATGGCACAAAAACCCGTCGACCCGCGAGGAGCTTCAGTCCATGCTGGATACCAGAGGCCCGGAG
>CAZTES010000141.1:0-8874 GCA_964612275.1 uncultured Rikenellaceae bacterium | reverse complement strand
CCTGGCTGGTTCAACCCACCGGAAGTTTTTACTTCTTCAAACCTTCCCATCGTTGTGATCAATACCAATGGCCTTCCAATCGTTAATGAACCGCGTGTTTTTGTGGATATGGGAATTATTGATAATGGTCCGGGACAGCAGAATAACATCATGGATCCGTACAATGGATACAATGGAAAGATCAATATCGAACTACGGGGATCATCCACACTGGGTTTCCCTAAAAAATCCTACCTGTTTGAAACCCAGGATTCATTTGGTCTGAACAACAACGTTTCACTGCTTGGGATGCCGGCAGAAAACGACTGGATCCTTTATGCCCCTTACTCGGATAAAAGCCTCATCCGGAATGTGGTAACCTGCGATTTGGGAAACAGGATGGGAAGCTGGGCTCCCCGCTGCCGGTTTTGCGAGTTGATCGTAAATGGGGATTACAGGGGAGTTTATGTGCTGATGGAAAAGATCAAACGGGATGATAACAGGCTGGACATAGCAACCCTGCTGGAAACCGATATTTCGGGAATTGAGCTGACAGGAGGATACATCATCCGGATTGATAAAACGGACCAATCCGATATCGTTGGATGGACATCCTACCCCAATCCTGCACCTTCTTACGCGGATTATACACCGCTCTTTTTTCAATATTACTATCCAAAACCGGAAGACCTGAGACCTCAGCAGGCAGCCTATATCCAGGCTTTTGTTCTGCAGCTCGAGAGTACGCTCAGCAGCACATGGTTTACTGATCCGCTTAACGGGTACCGAAAGTATATTGATGCCGGGTCCCTTATCGACCACTTCATCATGCGCGAACTGTCAAAAGAGATTGACAGCTACCGGTTCAGCACATTCATGTACAAAGAGAAAGATAGTGACGGGGGACGCCTGCACCTTGGACCCATCTGGGACTTTAACCTGGGATACGGCAATGTGAATTACGGTGATGCGGAGAGAGCTTGGGAAACCGACGGATGGATCTACGATAAGTGGAGCAGGATTTACTGGTGGAAACGGATGTTTGAAGATCCGCTGGTGATCAACCGCCTGAAATGCCGGTGGGAAGAGCTCAGACAGGGACCTTTTCATACCGATTCGGTGACCGCTTTAATCGATTCACTGGAGGTAAGCCTCCAGGAAGGACAGGACCGTAATTTTGAAAAGTGGAAGATCCTGGGAACCTATGTCTGGCCCAACTACTTCATCGGAGACACATGGGAAGAGGAAATCACCTTTTTTACCAACTGGATCACTGCACGGTTGACATGGATGGACGCAAATATGCTGGGGAACTGTAACCCCACAGGTGTGTATGGTGCGTATAACCTGGCTGAAATCGATGTTTATCCGAATCCCTTTGACAGGGAGGTCCGCTTTGCTATTTATGCCCCTGAATCCGGAAGGATCAGGATCAGGATTTATAATGTGCTGGGAGAAGAGGTGAAGGTGATCACTCAACCCTCAGATCTTGCGGGCAAAACGGAAATCATCTGGAACCCTGCTGAAGATTCTGGCGGGATCCTCCCGGCAGGTATCTATCTCTACACCGTCGAACTGAATGACCATACCATCGGCTCCGGAAAGGTTGTGAAACGATGATGTAAAAAATCAGTTATTGGGTTAGTAGTGTAGTGGGTTAGTGAGTCGATTGTTTTAAAGCTAACTACAATGTACTCACTTGCGCTCACCGGTGCGCTTTGAAATCCATCCAAGTTGCCTATCTCTTCCTCCGAAGATTAGAAGGATTTTAGAGAGTGCCTATGGCTCAAACCTTTTTTGGTAAACACGAAAGCATGTTGGTCGATTGCCTATGCGGTCTGGCCTGTACGGCCCACTCCGAGGTAACTGAGCGACTCTTCCGAAGGAATGCCTTCGGCAAGAGAGTCGCTTCCATTGGTCCATCTTCTTACGAACCTTTTCGTTTAAGCTGTAATAAATGTAGGTCGACTCTCCCGAGTCGACTTTCAGGTGACTTGAAAACCTGCCGTTACCCTGCCTGCAGGAGGTTAACGACCACCGGTTTTTTAATGATGGTATCCGAATCCCTCAACTGCCTTTTCCCCGGCTGTAATCCGGATCGGTAAAATATTTTCCTTCGGTGGTAATGGGCAGGTTGCATACAGTGTAAACGCACAGGGCGGATTGTATGCCCGGTTAAAATCAATGGTGTAATTTCCCTCCTTATCCGGTGCATCAATGGTTAAGAAACGACCTGCACCATACGTCTCAAGCCCAGAGGTTTCGTCACCAAACACCAGGAATAAGTGATCGGGATCACCCATCGGATAAAGGGTCAGTTCCTGTTTACCGATATTAAATGTTAATAAACCAGGGACCGGGGATTCTTCCACCATACCGATAACATTAGGGACCTGGATTGTTCCTGGTTTCATAAAAGGCTCGAAGGTTGCCTTTACTTTCCAGACCAGGTCCGGTGGAAAACAGGGAATGCTATCCAATTTTACGATATTGGGGTGATTGTAATCACGCAGGCGGATTCCATATCTGTCCCCCCGTTTAATGATAAACCATGCCAGTGAATCCAGCTTCAGCAATGTTGGTTCTCCTGAAACATCCGGTAACAGATCCATTTCCCTGATGAGTTCCCCCTCATGTTTTACATAAACACCTGGATTTACAATGAACCAGATCTTATCTTCTTTCAGGATGATCGCTCCAATTTTTCCAGGAGCAACCGGTGGGAAAATGATGCTGTTTGATGAGTCGCTTCCGAAAAGGTTTTCCCCCTCTTCCAACCAGAATAAACCGGCAAGGTTTAACCAACCTTCCGGTCCTTTCAATGATCTGACTCTGTTGTTTTTCCACTCACTGTATGTGACAAGATATTCTTCCTGTACCGGATCCTTTTCGCCGGAAGAGCAGGATATGATTGCCTGTATCATGGGGAAAAAGCCCCACAGTATAACCAATAAACGGACAAACCCTTTTCTTATTTTCATCATAAATCCATTTGCCGTTAAGATACAAACTTTAATCATTATACAAACCTGCAGGCAGGAATGATGAGTAATTACCATCGAATTACCATGAGTTACAATTGCATGACAATCGCATGACCACTGCATGACCATTGATTAACAAACATTGGTACAAAAATTGTAATATGAATTACACCAGAGACAGACAAGATCGACTTGAATTTTAACGGTTTAAATTGTTAAATTATGTCAATCAAAAGTATTTGCAAAAGATGTTCTGCCAGAATCCTTTTGATGTTTTGGATTGTCATATTGTTTTCACAGAATATTTCATGGGCACAGGATTTTGGAAGGAACAAACCATCCTATAAACTATTTGAATATAAGGTATATGAGACACCTAATTTTGAAATATACCATTATCTTGAAAATGATTCATTATTGGATGAGTTGGCACGGAGAAGCGAGGAGTGGTACCGTATGCACCTGCGGGTATTGAAGGACACCATTAAGGAAAAGAATCCCATTATTTTCTACGCAAACCATTCCGATTTTCAGGAGACATCTGCCATTTCAAGCACAGTAAGTGTGGGAACAGGTGGTGTTACGGAAGCGTTAAAGAGAAGGGTGATATTACCCGTTGCTGCCACCAATGCGCAAACCGACCACGTTCTCGGACATGAGCTGGTTCATGCTTTCCAGTACCACATGATTATCAGTGGTGATTCAACCAATATGAATAGTTTGAATAACCTTCCGTTATGGATGGTTGAAGGGATGGCCGAATATCTTTCCATTGGCAGTGTGGATCCACACACCGCCATGTGGATGCGGGATGCTATATTGAATAATGATTTTCCCACACTGAAACAACTTTCTCAAAGTTACCAGTATTTTCCTTACCGTTGGGGACAGGCATTCTGGTCCCTGGTAGCCAAAGCCTGGGGGGAAGAGGTGATAGCTCCTCTTTTTCTGGAAACAGCAAAACACGGGTATGAGCAGGCTATAAAAAAGTACCTGAATATGAGTGCGGAAAACTTTTCAGCACTCTGGAAAACCTCAACCGAAAATTACTACCGCAACTTTTTCAGGGATTCGGTTGATCTCCTTGCAGGTGAGAAGATCATTTTTGCCGGGAATGCCGGTGATATGAACCTTTCACCCTCCATAAGCCCGGATGGCAAACAGGTTGTTTTTCTCTCAGAGAGAGAGGTGATCTCACTGGATCTTTTTCTTGCCGATGTTGAGACGGGAGATATTATCAGGAAACTGACAAAAGATATCCATTCCAACGAGGTGGATGCACTGAACTATATTGAATCTGCCGGTACCTGGTCCCCGGATGGTTCCCGTTTTGCATTCAGTGTTTTTGAGAAAGGTGAAAACAGGCTGGTCATTATGAATACCCAAAATGGGAGAATGATGGATCAAACTTCACTTCCAGATGTTCCCGCATTCAATCATCCAGCCTGGGCTCCCGATGGAAAAAGCATTGTTGTTGCCGGAATAGTCAATGGTCAGAGTGATCTTTACCGGTATTATCTTGAGTCCGGAAAGGTTGAACAGATTACTAATGACCGGTTTTCCTATGTCCACCCTGCCTGGTCGCCGGATGGAAGATACCTTGTGGTTAGCACCGATAAACGGGAAGAAGAGGCACCCTATGCCAATTTGAATTTTAATCTTGCACTGATCGATCTGGAAAACCAGAACCGGATACAGGTTCTGCCGGTCTTTCATGGTGCAAAGAATTTAAATCCCCTCTTTTCTGCAGATGGGAAAGAGATCTATTTCCTTTCCGACTGTGATGGATTCAGGAATCTCTACCTCTACGAACTGGAGTCGGGAGATACCTACAGACTGACTGACTACCTGACCGGTATTTCCGGCATCACCAATTTCTCCCCGGCAATCAGCATTGCCCGGGGGAGTGATGAAATTGCCTATTCGTATTACTTCAACGGGAAATACAGCATCTATAAAGCAAATCTTTCAGATTTTGAAATGGTTAAGGTATCACCGGATCAGGTGGATTTACGTGCAGGGACCCTGCCTCCGTCAATTGAGGTAAAACATAACCTGGTGGATGCCAGTCTGAGGGACAGGGAAAGTTACGGAGTTAAAAATCCGGAACCGTTTGTTGAAAAAGAGTATAAACCTAAATTCAAACTGGATTATATCTCCAATGTCTCTGTTGGAGCAGCTATCAATTCCAACCGTATGGGGACAGGTATGGCCGGCAGTGTATTCGCCATCTTTGGCGATATGGTGGGTAACAATCAAATGTATGTATCACTGGCTATCAACGGAGAGGTCTATGATTTTGGCGGACAGGTTGCCTACCTGAACCAGAAGCGACGGATCAATTGGGGCGGTTCACTATCGCATATTCCATACCAGTATGTCACTGCAGGAATTCAGTATAATGATACACTTCCTGTTGATGACGGATATTACCTGGTCGATAAGATAATTATGGACCAGATCAGGTTGTTTGAAGACCGTATAGCAGCTTTTGCCTACCTTCCTATTTCCACTACCAGAAGAATGGAATTCGGAGCATCCCATGCCTGGTATTATTATCGTATTGACCGTTGGGAAACCATTTATGATTCGTTTACAGGGTATTATATGGGACAAAAAAGGAAGAAACTGGATGCACCCGATGGATTTAATATGCAGCGACTCGATGTTGCTTATGTAACAGACAACTCAATCTTTGGATTTGCTTCTCCGCTATCGGGTCATCGGAGTCGATTGCAGGTGGAAAAAAATTTTGGGGAGTTTGGTTACTTTACGACATACCTTGATTTCAGAAAATATTTTCGGATCCGTCCCATTACACTGGCAACACGAGTGCTTCAGTACGGACGATATGGCCGGGGTGCCGAAGAAGGAATGATGAGTCCACTATACCTGGGATATCCATGGTTCATCAGGGGGTATGGTAACAACGACATTTATGAAAAAATGTCCATTGAAGAGATGAACTATGTGGCTAACCAATTGTATGGCAGCAAGATGGTTCTTGGAAATGTTGAACTCAGGATCCCGGTGACGGGACCTGAACGATTGGCCCCCATCAAACTGAATTCCATCATGTCCGAACTGGCACTCTTTCTGGATGCCGGTATGGCCTGGTTCTCGGATAATGATCTCTCCCTTACCTATGACATCAACAAACCCCTGGCCAAAATTCCGGTTTACAGTGTTGGTGCATCCCTGCGCGTTAACCTGTTCGGTGCCATTGTGATTGAGCCTTATTATGCATGGCCATTCCAGGGAAACGGTCTGAATAAAGGTTCATTCGGTATCAACTTCATCCCGGGATGGTAGTTGGTTTCGTTTCGCGGTGTTCGTCTATAGGAAGCTTGACGGGTAATGGCTCGTATGGCCCCCGTAGGGGGCAAACGTTGGTAGTAGTCATGTTAATGTTTGATGTGAATTTTCTCCGAGCATTTAATTGCAATGAAAAACCTGGCATTTCTGTCGGAGAATTGCATGAACCAATCTCAGGATATTGAATGCATCTTAGTGTCAGAGCCTGGCACCTTACGGTCCATGCAGTGTTTTCCCATTAAATAACAACGCAGTTGAACCGGTTTTTTGGTCTGTTATCCTTTGACTACCAACGTTCCGCTCCAATGGAGCGAAAAAAAATTGATAATGAATTACTATTGACAAAACGTTATCTCATTTGCATTGTGAAACTTGTGAATCCCGAATAATTTTCTCAACTTCAACAAGGAAGATTTTCTCAAAATACCTTTTCTAATAAACCAGTACTGTCATGATAAAATATGCATGGTTAACGGGGAAGATGTTTATAATCCATCTTTTTTTATCGTTATTTTTTTGTACCTCAACTTCAAACCTCCTTTTCTCCCAAACCATCACAACCGGCACCCTGATCCGGGAGATGGTTGACCTGAAATCGCTGGTTGAATATCCCGATCCGGTTTACCAATCGTTCCAGTTTTCATCCTACGACCGGAGAAGTGTCCATCCGGATAAACCGGGCTGGTTCGCCAATTCGGATGGCTTCGGACAGGAACCGATTCCTGGATTTATCGAAGTTCTCAGGGCACCGGGTGACGATGGGATAGGGGAGTGCCTGATGATCGATATCAAAGGACCGGGAGCCATTGTCCGGCTCTGGACAGCAGCCATCAATGGGAATATCCGTCTTTACCTGGATGATATGTCAAAACCGTTTTATGAAGGTCCTGCGCAACCCTTCTTCCTGGAAACCTACAAAACCCTTGCTCCGGATTATCCATCCGAAATATTCACCGGATCCTTCTCTCAGAATATGGCAGGTTATTATCCCATTCCTTTTGCAAAGAGATGCAGAATAGAGTGGATCGGGGACCTGAATCAACTTCACTTCTACCACATCGGAGTACGGATTTATGATCCGAAAGCATCGGTAAAAACATTTTCTGTAAACGACCTCACGGTGTATAAGGAAGATCTCATGGAGGCGGCAAACTTATTGAAGGACCCGCTAACACACTGGACCTTCCCGAAGGCCTGCCTGCCGGTCGGGCAGGGATCACTAAATGACAGTCCGGAACACCGGTCATCCGACATTACCATTGAAATTCCTCCAGAAGAGGAGAGAGAGCTCCTCAAACTAAAAGGGGAAGGAGCCATTGAATGCCTTACATTACAACTGTCAGCCGGTGAGCTCGACAATGCCCTTCGGGAAATGATTCTGAACATCTCTTTTGATGGTTCTCCCTGGGGACAGGTGCATTCGCCCGTTGGAGATTTCTTTGGTGCTGCACCCGGAATTAATCCATACCAATCGCTCCCGTTTAGCGTTATGCCCGACGGGAGGATGATCTGCCGGTTTGTGATGCCATACCGAGATTCTGTGAGGCTAACCCTCAAAAATACCGGATCACAACCTGTCTTTGTTTCAGGGACTGTGTTGAACAGTCGGTATGAATGGATTGAGGGGAAATCAATGCATTTTCGTGCCCGCTGGCGGGTAGATCATGACCTGTTTTCTTCAAACGAGAAACCCTATGATATCCCTTACCTGGTTGCTCACGGGAAAGGTGTTCTGGTTGGTGCAGCTGCAATGATCATGAATCCAACATCCATTCCATCTTCATGGGGAAACTGGTGGGGTGAAGGGGATGAGAAAATTTTTGTGGATGAGAATGATTTTCCATCATTCTTTGGTACCGGTTCAGAAGACTACTACAACTACGCCTGGTCTTCCAGTGAACTATTTGCATATGGATATTGTGGTCAGCCCAGAAATGACGGACCGGCGAACCGGGGCTTCGTAACGAACTACAGGTACCACATCCTGGATCCCATTCCATTTGCCAGTAATATAGCCTTTTATATGGAGCTGTTGAGCCATGGACCCGTTCCTGGCTTTTCCTATGGCAGGATCATTTATCATTATGGATCACCGGGATTGGTTGATGATCATATTCCTCTTTCAGACCATGATGTAAAACTGCCTCAACTACCCGAAAACTGGATACCTGCCCGCCGATATTTTTGTGCCAATGCAAATTTCTACCAGGCAGAAGATATTGCCCGGGAAAACCAGGAGTTTGATTTGAAAGAGAAGGATATCTGGGCAGGTGGTAAAATTCTTGTATGGAAGGGAGCAACCCTGTCCTTTACCCTGCCAATCAATGAAGAGGGAGAGTATGTTGTCGTTTTCACAGCCCGCCGGACACCCGGTGCCGGATCCTTTGAATCGGAAATAAATGGTCAGAAACTGAATTTTGGAGAGAAAAACCTGATCGAACTCTCTGTCCCATACGGGACCCTTGCAAGGAATTTTGTTGCTGCACCGGTAACACTGACAGCCGGTGAACAAACATTGACCCTGATAAATAAAAGCGAGGCGGGTAAACCAATCGGGATTGACTTCATCTGGATCATTAAGCGATAGATTGGATTT
>CAZTES010000140.1:0-8893 GCA_964612275.1 uncultured Rikenellaceae bacterium | reverse complement strand
GTTTCTCCACATAATCAAAATCGAAGAAGGAGTAAGCATTGAAAATATCATTGGGATTCCACATCATGTTTTGTCCCCAGTTTATCCGCTGTCTGCCTGCCCGTACCTGAAGGTTCCCTTTTGAAAAATCGATCCACAACCGGTCAATGGTGGAATGCATAAGATAGGATTTTCCCTCGAACAGGTTGGCTGAAAGATCAAACCACCCCTGCTCATTGTTGATCAGTTTCGCATAGTATGGGATGGTTTTTATCGATTCCCCATAGATGAAGCGGCTTCGGACCTCGATGTTTGTTCGAAAGGATGGGGAGATGTACCATTTCAGGTTCAGCCGGTTATGGATCGTATTGTCCGTGATCCAGGAACCATCCCAGTATGGGATCATGGCACTCTGCATGTTGGACAGGTATCCGCCAAACTCGATGGATCCGTCTCCCTCCTGAGATAAAAGGGGAAGCACAGATAGCATGAAAAGATAAACCGATAGTCTAAACCGTTGATATACCATACACTTTTTACTGGGTCACGTCCGTAACAATTTTGCCGTCTTCCATCGTGATCACACGGTGTGCTTTTTTCATAACGCGGGCATCGTGGGTGGAAAAAATGAAGGTAATATTCTCTTCCCGGTTCAATTTTTCCATGATGTCCAGCAGGTTCTCCGTAGATTTGGAATCGAGATTGGCGGTTGGTTCGTCAGCGAGTATGAATTTGGGTTTTGAGGCGAGCGCACGGGCTACAGCCACGCGTTGTTGCTGACCACCGGATAGCTTGTTGGGACGGCTGTTTATTCGATCCGCCAGACCGACTGCTTCCAGCAACTCTTTTGTCCGTGCATCCCGCTCCCTTTTCGGTCTTCCCTGAAGGTGCATGATGAATTCCACATTTTCTTTGGCAGTAAGTACAGGAATCAGGTTGTAAGACTGAAATACAAAACCGATGTGGTTCATTCTGAAATTGATCAGTTTCCTGGAGCGGAGTTTCCAGATATCCACTCCGTTAACGATCACCTCCCCGGAGGTGGGACTATCCAGTCCGCCCAGGAGATTGAGGAATGTTGTTTTGCCTGATCCCGAAGGACCTACAACAGCGGCAAACTCTCCCTTTTCAAAACTTAGATCTATTCCGTTAACGGCTTTCACTTCAAGACCGGTTCCATCGTAAATCTTGGTCAGGTTTTTCGTCTCAATAATGCTCATGTTGATCGATTTAAAAAAGTTACTGATTTATTCGATCCGTAATGCTTCTGCCGGATCATATTTTAATGCCTTGTATGCAGGATAAAGGGCTGCAATAACACCGGTAATCAGTACCATGATTACTACGGTGATCATGAGGTTAACGTCCATACTGGTAAAGACCCGGGGATCATACCCGAGCTGGGAGTAACCCTCGGCCCAGAGCGACATGTCGATGGCATGTGTCTCAAAGTATTTTGATAATCCACTTCCTGCCAGGGTCCCCACGACCCCGCCAACCAGTGTAAGCAATACTGTTTCAAGAACAATCATGGTGAAAACCCGCTGTTTGTTCATGCCGATTGCCATCAACATTCCCAGTTCCTTGACCCGCTCCAGGACAACCATCAGCATGGTATTAATGATCCCGAATAGCAAGGCGAACAGAATGATGATGATGAAGATGTACATGTAGAGATCCATGACTTCCGTTAAATACCCCATTTCCGGACTCAGCTCTTTCCAGTTCAGTATCTCCAAATCGCCATTTATGGCAACGATCTGATGTTGAACCGTATTGACCAGTTCATTGTTTTCAACCAGTATGGCAATCTCATGCCCTACTCCGTCAGGTAATTCAGCGAGGCGGGAGACATCACTGCTCCTGACAAAAACGGTGGTTTCATCATACGTTGAATTGGGTGTTTCATAAATACCGACAATCCGGAATGCTCCGCCGGCAATGTTTTTGTCCAGATCCTGCAGCGTGATGACCACCTTGGAACGCAGGTTTACTTTTAGTTTGTCGGCCAGTTTTTTCCCGATCAGGACCGGGTTCCTCCGGATGCCGTTAAAGTATTCACCCTCAACGATGTTTTCCTCCATATCGGTTACCCGTTTTTCATCTTCAGGATCCACACCAACGATCTTTACGCCGGATGCGGTTTCTGCCGAGGATATCATGGAGTGGATCACAATCCGGTTGCTGACACCCTTGACCTCGGATATTTCAGCTATTTGATGGGTCAGCTCAGCCCCTGTGGAGATGTAATTTCCCAGTTCCATATTGGACCTGAACTTTGGATGATGAATCTGAATGTGCGACAATTCATTGGAAATGACCTGTTCTATCCGTTGATTCATCATACCGGTAAAGAATGCAGTGGAAAACACACCGGCAGAAATACCCAGGGTTATGGCGATGATTACCACGGTACTTCTAACCTTATTGCGCCAGATGTTTCTCCAGGATATCGACCATATCATAATTATACGTTTTAACGGTTTGCTAATGGATCCATTTTGTTATGCTCTGAGTGCCTGGTTAACCTGTAAAATACCGGCACGGTAAACCGGGAATATGGCAATCAGGGCAGTGATAATGAATATAGTAATGACCTGATTGTAAAAGACAGAAGGCAACCAGGAGAATAACAGAAGGGGCTCGATACCCATCTGGACCATGGTTGCAGCAGCATCTCCGGTTAATCGTATCGGATGATGTATGAACCAGGCAATAATCGGAACACTTGCTGCAAAACCTGCAAGCGTGCCAATAAAACCAATAAAAATGGTTTCGAAAAAGAGGATTACTCCAAGCTTCGTACGCTGCATCCCTATGGCAACCATAACCCCCATCTCCCTTCTCCTCTCTGAAAGCATCATCAGGATGGTCCCGAAGATGCCAAAACCAACAAGGATATAAAGGATTGCCTTCATCACCACTCCCCCGGCCCTGTCTGCCTCAATGAGTTGTACCACCTCGGGATGCATCTCGTTCCAGGTCATGAGGCTGTACGGCGAATCAATTTTCTCCTGAAGGCGATCACGCACATCGGGAAGTACATAATGATCCTTTACCATGATCACGAGAGCAGTCAATAGCGATTCGGCGGAATAAAATTCCCTGCAATTGTCTATTTCCATATAGATGAGCTCCTGGTTGATCTCGGGATTGGGGAATTCCAGAATGCCCCGGATGAGATATTTGCCTGCAGCACTAACCCCATGATAGCCCTGACCGAGTAACACCAGGGTGTCTGATACATCAAGATCCAGATGGTTGGCCAGCCCCGAGACCACAAGTAATCCGTCATCCCCGGGTTCCAGATAACGCCCCGAAGTAACCCATTTGCTGACTTCAGTGATGCGGTCTTCTTCTTCAGGATCAACACCCATGATCATAGCCCCCTTGGTGGTCTCTTCGGAGGAGGCAAGGGCAAACGACACAAACCGGGGAGCGATCTGCGTTACCCCTTGGGTTTGTTTAACAAGATGAATCAGAGAATCGGTTTCCGGGATGGAATTATTGATGGTTTTATCTTCCCAGTAATCTTCCTGGTGGATCTGCATGTAGCCTGAATAAAACTTTACCCAGTTGTCCACCATGGATCCGTAGGATCCTTCCTGCATGGAAGACATAACGGTGGAAATAATCACCGCGAAGAAAACGGAGGAGACCGTGATTAAAGTTCTTCGCTTATTCCTCCATAAATTTTTCCATGCAATCTTCACGTTTTTCATCACAATAATGAATGGTTTAGTTTATAATGAGCCCCGAGGGCCTGTCCTGATTTTAACCTGTCAGTATCCAAAAAGCTACCTTACCCGCCGCATGTTCTGAATGGAGAAAAAATCACCTTCAATGGAAACATTGAATTTTACATGGGTGAATTCCATGGTAGTTTTTTGTCCCTCCTTTTCAACCGGAATGATCTCAAAATAGGTAGGGATAACACGGTCTCCCACGTTCTTTATTTTTGACAGGAGTTCACGATTGACCAGGTACCCGTCTTCATCGTAATACTCATTCTTCAATGTGAAATATTCATCCTTTGAAATCCAGGATATAATCTTCCCCCAGACCACCGGAGCATCCTCGTGGGGTTTCAGTAGAATTTTAAAACAATTGTACCCTTCAACCGTTTCCGTTCCCATCAGAGTGTGGTGGTAGTCTTTTACAATGGATGACTCCTTCACCAGGTCATCATTGGTCATGTCCGAACCCATCCACGATTGCATCATCATCGATGGAGGGATCTTGATCATCCGTTCGATGGAGGGAACCCAATTCCACATCTCCTTGTCACGCTTTAAAAATACCTGCCCCCTCTCTTTCGCAGGTTCCGTGATATAAATCAGAGAGAAATCAGTGCCTTTTGCCCAGGCTTTAAAAGAAAGAGTTCGCTCCCATTTTGGTCGGATGATCTTCATGGTCATTTCCGCATAACTGGAATTTCCGCGCATCAACTCATCCGCCCTGTCGATAATCTCCTTTGCCGTGGGATTATCCTGTGCATACAATACCACCCTGCCGGGGAGTACAATTCCAATGAATAATGTCAGGAATACAAGGTTGATCGTTTTCATCTTATTCATCTGCATAAAGTTCAATTATTTTCTGTTTAACCGATTCAAGAGGAAAATTTTCAGGGTTCATTACATAATGAATCCCCAGACCATCCAGCAAAGCAATGAAAACCCTTGCCGAAGCTTTTGGATCTTTATCTCCCATTTCTTCAAAATAGCGTTCCACCATATCGAAAAACGATTCGATCGTCTCCTGGAATACCTTGTCTACCAGTTTTAATACGGGAGGTTGGGTCAGAATGGCAAAATAGAGCTTCCAGAATTCCACGTTTTCTTCCAGAATCCGGAAGGTCTCTTCAATGAAATACCGGATCTCCTGACGGGTAAGCATGCCGTCATCATCCGGATCAAAAAAAGCCATGATCTCTTCAAGCCCCCTGGCAATAATGAGGCGAATTAACTCTTCCTTGCTCTCAAAGTAATTGTATAAAAGACCTTTGGATATTCCTGCTTTATTGGCGATGTCCTGAATCGAAGTACTGTGAAAGCCCTCATTAGCAAAGAGCTCAAGGGCTGTATCCATGATCAGCAACTTTTTCTCTTCACGGATCGCTTCAAACTGTTCGGATGTTCGTGGCGACATTTTGTTTTATTTTTATGACTGAACGTACAGTCAATGTTCTTTTTTTAAAAAAACGGCAAAGGGTATGCCATTTATGACTGAACGTTTGGTCAAAAATAAAACAATAATCAGAGAAATCCAAATTTTTTTTTAAAAAAATGACACAATAAGGTGTAACAGATTGATAAACAATGCAAAAAATTTTACTTCCCTGGTCGCTTTAAGGCGGATCAGCGGTAGCCCGTAAGCTTTTGTTTCAACCGGGTTACGTTATCGCCTGAAGTGAGGGGTTGCTCGTTTTGGTTGAGAGCTGCTTCCCATGCGCCATACATTGGGTTGGGTAAGATGATGAAACGGCTGCCAAAATCCTCAGCATACTGGTCAACAAGCAGGTGTCCATCATGAGCGGAACGATCCTCAAACAATGCGGAAAAATCATTCAGATTATCACCCATCATTAAAATGATTTCGTGGGTATCGTCAACTTTTTCTATTCTCGCTTTTTTGCTACCGGTACTGTCTTTAAGCAATAAATGGTTGTGGTCGGCATAGGGGAAGCCTAACTCAGACAAATTTTTAATGGTTGATTTCCTCTCGTTCATTGTCCGGTTAGAGACATAAAAGATTTCGATATTTTTTTCATAAAGGTATTGGCAGAAGCCGAGGGCACCAGGCAGAGCCTCGGCTGATGCATGCCGGGTCCACTGGTACCATAGGTCCGGATGGTATGGTTGCTTCTGCAGGATCAGTTCTGCCTGAAACGGGCTATTATCCAGAATGGTTTCATCGATGTCAAGAATTACGGCTTTTTTGCCTTGGGATGGAAGAAGCAACTGCTGATCAATGATGATTTTGGCCCAATTGAATGACTGGTAACAGAGGGCTCTCCTCTCAGCTGATTTCTGATACCAGAGCGTAGCCATAATCAGATGATCTTGTGAATCATCCGGGGATTTCTCAAAGGGATCATGCGGTTGTTTTGATCCGACGGTTGAACAGGAAACGAGAATGACAAAAAGGGTATAATGAATGCATTTCATTTTTTTCTTTCTTAAAATGGATGTGCCATCAAAGATATCATTTTTGTTTGCAGTGTAACTTTCATCTGTCTATCTTCGTCATAGATTTGAGTTTGTTACTGTATGACTGTAGAGGAATACAACCGGAGTGTGGATCAATTTTCTGATGGGCTTTACCGTTTTATCCTGAATAATATCAGGGACACGGAGAAGGCACGGGATATTATTCAGGACACCTATGAAAAGTTATGGAGGAAGAGAGAGACGGTTTCCAGCGAAAAGGTTAAGTCTTATTTGTTTACCACGGCATACCATACAATGATTGATCTTCTCAGGAAAGAGAAATGGAGTTCAGATGTCAGCACGGTAAACAGTGACAGTTATTCTCATACGGATCAGTATTCCGATTTAAATGAGATTTTGAATGAAGCAATCGGGAGGTTACCCGAGGATCAACGGTCCGTCATCATGTTGAGAGATTATGAAGGATATACCTATCAGGAGATTGTAGAAATAACCGGTCTGAGCGAGTCACAGGTAAAAGTTTATATTTATCGTGGCAGGCTGTTTTTGAAGAAGTACATTGGAAAAATTGAATCGGTCATTTAGTACTGGCAGATGAGCATTACAAGGGAAAATTACGAAAGCTTTTTTTTGGATTACCTGGAGGGATCTCTGGATTCATCCTTAAGGGAAGAGATGGATGCTTTCCTTAAGAGAAACCCTGATCTTAAGGCAGAGCTGAAGGAGTTTGAACAGGTATCTCTTCCGGCTGATTCCGTCCGGTTTGAGGAGAAGGAGCAGTTGAAAAAGACCGCTTCAACGCGTGACGATCTGGGCGAACCGCACTTTGATCACCTCTGTATTGCAAAAATTGAAGGAGATCTGAATATCCATGAGGAGAAGGCATTGGATCAAATGCTGATCGGCCAGCCACAGCGGAAAAAAGAACTGGATCTCTATTTCAAAACCAAGCTTCAGCCGTTACCGGTGATCTTTCCGGATAAGCAATTATTGAAAAGAAAAGCTCCGGTTTTCAGGCTAAGATCCTGGTATTCTGTTTCTGCAGCAGCGTCAGTCATCCTGATCCTGGTGTTTTCGCTGTTGTTGAGCCGATTCCGGAATCCGCAGGAAGAACGCATTGCTATTATCCAACCAACGGCTGAAAGCAGTGATAACAAGGTTTCAGAAGCAACAGCAATCATGGAGGAAGACATTCCCTCCATACCTGAAGAATTTGCTGAGCGAATGGTTACACAAAAGCAGCCTGAAGATCAGGAAAAGATCGATGTGGTGGCGATGAACATTCCTGAGACACCCATGCAAAAGGAGGGGGAAAATTTTTCCGGAAATGGTCAGGAAACCCCTGCTGATCGCAGGGCCAATCTGGAACGTTTACACAGGCGTGAGTTTGCACTTATCAATACTTCTCCTGAAGTTACCCTTGCGACTGCGGGAGTTACGGGAAGGGACAATGAAGGGGAAGGGGAATACCTTACCTTACGGGAAGTGGTTGCAGGGAGACTGAGAAGCACTGTATCTGCAAAGGAACCTGGTGAAACAGGACGGGAGGATAGAATAACCTTCCTGGATATTGCAGATGCCGGTGTGCGGGGGATTAACCGGATTACAGGTGTTGACATGAAATTGGAACGGTATTATGATCAAAGTGGTGAATTAACCTCCTATGCATTCACTTCTAAACCCCTCTCATTTTCACACGAAGTAAAAAAGAAGACGTCCCTGTAACAATTGAAACGGTGATACGTCCTACGATCAAATGCAGGCTTCTCCTGCAACATGTTTCATTCACAAAGCGATACACAATGAAAAAAATTGGACTTTTACTATTAATCCTTTCGGTTGTTTGGACTTCGTCGGGACAAACAGATACGGGAAAAGTCACCGTAAAGGAGAATGATGTGATCCTGATTGAAGAGGATATCAAAGGGACTACGATCAGTGTTGGGTCGGATGGCAAGTTACTTTATGAAGAAAGGAATGATACCATTCTGGTGAAACTTGGCAAACGGGGTATTAAAATCATGGAGAATGAAGATGGAACATCGATCGATATCATTGATCTGGATAAGGATGATGATGAATATTCGGAGAAGAGATGGAAAAAATTCAGGGGTCACTGGATGGGCTTTGAACTGGGTTTGAATAATTTGCTAACCAGTGATTATAACATGGATTATCCGGAAGAGTCCAGGTTTATGGAGTTGAATACCGGGAAATCGTGGAATGTTAACATCAATTTTCTCCAGTACAGCCTTGGTTTTGGTACAGACAAGGTAGGCCTGGTGACGGGATTGGGATTTGAATTGAATAATTACCGGTTTGATCATTCCCTTTCCATCATGAAAGAGGATGGGATTATTGTTGCCGACAGCTCCTATTTACTTGATCCGGATGTTAGTAATGTTGAAAAATCGAAACTGCACACCGCCTATTTAACCATGCCATTGCTTCTTGAATTCCAGATACCTGCCGGCCGGAATAACCACCGGATTCACTTTTCTGCCGGAGCCATCGGAGGGATAAAACTATGGTCACCCACGAAAGTTGTTTATAAAGATCAGAATGGGAACAAAGAGAAAAATAAAGTCAAGGGAAATGATTATAATTTATCTCCTTTGCGATATGGGATCACGGCCCGCCTTGGTTACAGGGCTTTAAATGTGTATGCAAACTTAAACCTGACTCCCCTGTTTGAAAAGAATAAGGGTCCCGAACTCTATCCCTTTTCCATCGGGTTAATT
>CAZTES010000139.1:0-9035 GCA_964612275.1 uncultured Rikenellaceae bacterium | reverse complement strand
TAAACGGTTTCCTGGAGGAAATAGAAACCATGGGACCGAATCCGTTTAAAGGGTTGTGAAAAACAATAGCCATACGATAGTCATACAATAGAATGACAGCGAACGCAGTGAGCGAATGACAATTGACTGACAGCGAATAAAGAGAGCGAATGACACGGAGCGGAAGCGAAATTAGTAACATCGAATGGAGTGAGTGAAAAAATGCAATATATTGAACCGGACTCAAGCCTGATAGATTATCTCAGGCGGGATTGCAATTCTGAGATATCCACCTGCATGCAATGTGGTTCCTGCAGTGCAGTATGTGAGCTTTCTCCTGAAGATAAGCCGTTTCCGAGGAAAGAGATGATCTGGGCAAGCTGGGGTTTACGGGAGAAGATCCTGGGTGATCCGGATATCTGGTTATGCCATCAGTGTGGTGACTGTACGGCAACCTGCCCGAGGGATGTACGGCCGGGAGATGTCATTGCTTCCCTGCGAAGCTACCATTACCTGGAGTATGCCCGTCCCCGTTTTCTGGGAAAGTGGCTCCATTCTCCGAAATACCTTCCCCTGGTTATATTAATTCCTGCCCTGATCATTGCAGGGATTGTTGCATTAGCCGGGAGCATTAAGATGCCTGAAGGTCCGGTCAATTATTCACTCTTTTTCCCTCACCTCTGGTTGAATGTTTCTTTCTTCTTTTTTGTGCTTGTATTTTATGGATTATTTTTTTCAGGGATCATGGATTTTCTCAGGGAGATGAAACAACGAGCGGGTCTTCCGGTCTCATCGGGGACACTATGGAAAAACACCTGGCGGGTTTTGAAAGAGATCCTTACACACCGGTACTTTCGACTGTGCAGCACAAACCGTTTCCGGTATACCGCTCATTTTTTAGTATTCTGGGGATTTGTCCTGTTACTGGCAGTTACACTTTTTGCCATCTTTTCCACTCTCTTTTTCGAATACCCGCTCCCCTTTCTGAATCCCATCAAAATCGGAGGCAACCTGGGGGGAATGATGCTGGTTATTGGAATTTCAATCATGATTTTCATGCGGTTATTCAACCACCGGAACAGGACAGGTTCAAACTATTTCGATTGGTTTTTTCCGATAACCCTTTTGTTGCTTACGCTATCCGGTGGTTTGGTAGAACTGGCGAGATTTATGAGCTGGACGAGTGCATACCTGCTCTATTTTATCCACCTGGTGCTTGTCTGGATGCTCATCCTGTACGCTCCCTATTCCAAATTCGGACATTTTGTTTTCCGGACCGTGGCTCTTATTGCAGCGAAGCAAAGAGGTCGTCAGATTTTAAAAAACAAGCCCTAACAGGGTAGCATTGGATAAACTATCGAATATTGTTGAAAAGATTCATAAATATTTTTGTAGTATTCATTGCCTGTTGAAATGAATTTGGGATAAGGTATCCCTTTCCCTTCACTCAATAGTAATATATAACACCCCCACCGCTTCCAAACCTTGGATTCACCACATTATTATAAATTGATCCGAAAGTATAGGAGAGGCCGAAGCTGGTATAATACCGGTACTGTGTTTCCAGTTCTTTCCTGTGCAATAATATTTCCTCGGTTGTAGCACCCCCTTTCACGAGGGAGATCTGGTCATGGACCATACCCCCACCTCCCCCGAAACGGATACGCAAACCTTTAGCAATCCTTAAGTTTAAATACAAGGATACATAGAGGTTGTTTTTCTTCCAGTCGTGTAAATAATTACTCCAGCTGATGGAGGTATCGATCGATCCCCACTTCTGAACCACCTCCAGGGCAATATCCAGGTTTTGCTCCCAGAGACTTTCATGCATCTGAAAGTAAATGGTGGAATCGGTATAATTATTATACACATATCCGGCACTGTACAAGATCCTGAATTGCTTTCGCGTGGACTCAGAATAGGGAAAAATATCGTATTCAATTCCGGGGGCGATAGTAAAATGGAGATCATAATTGCTGTAGGTTGATGTTCCGATATAGGTCGTTCCACCGACTGACCAGTGTTCTCCGAGGCTTTTCACAATGAGGGCATCAAAAGATTTGGACTTGTTTGAGCTGTAATAGGTCCCATCATCGAATTCATATTCCTCTTCTCCATAGCTGTAATAAGCATCCAGGTCGACTTTCCATTCTGAGGTCACTTTTGAGGCAGACAGTGATCCATAGACATCGAAAGATTTATAGATTTTCTGACCGTTCAGGTAGCCATTTGCACTGGTACTGAAAACCCAATTCTTCCACTTATCCGTGCTTACTTCTTCCTGAAGGGGTTCGGTGAAGCGGATATCCATATGCTCAGCCAATGGTGTCTTAAGGACAAAACGCATCAGTCCCATCTTCAGCGTCCGGACCTGTCCATCCCTTGTTTTTTCCAGGGTATCATCGGGACCACTTGCGTATACCAGGGTATCGACCATTTCCTTGAACCGGTGCTGTCCCACCAGGAAATAGGTATATTCCCACCCTCCTGCCCCGGTTGACTGGGAAGTGGAGATAATATAGACATCGGCATCCTTGATGTCACGAACGTAATTGACAAAATTAATTTCCTTACGGATATAACTGCTGGCATCCATATATACATTCAGTGCATCTTTTCTCAGGGTGTCGATTGATTCGGGCTGATCCTGTCCATAAGAAATCGCGACAAAGCAGAATCCACAACATAGCAATTCTAATTTTTTCATTTTCAGCAAGGGTTTTAGGCTATCAGGTTCATGGTTAAATTCAGGCAGGAATATTTATTGATGTTGGTTTACTGAGTATTATTAATCCTACAGTTTTAATCGCACAACGTGTTATCTTTTACCTATTGGATATATCCATTATTCAGGGGGAATTTCTTTTCCCAGGACATGATTTTCACCAAGTTCTCGTTATCGAACAGTTTACCGGAGAGCAGGTATTGAGCCCACCGTTTGGGTATATTAAACCGGAATTCGATGATGTTTTCCTCCTCCACGTAAATAAATGTGGTAAACTCCTTTCTGATTTCCCGGAAATACTCTTTGTAGGTATACCTTCCTCCTTCAGCGATAACAGCGAATTGGATCTCAAGTGGCTTCCCATCCATACCATAGCATTCATAATGATCTGTTTCCCAGATCAATGCGACATCCAGCACTTCCGGTTCTTCATCCAGGTATTCGAGGAGTACTTCACCACGGTATTTCGATCGCCTGATGGTCAGCTCATATATTCCTTCCAGCGGTTTCAGGTCCTTATCCCGGTTTTCGAAAAAAGATTGAAAGGCTTCATTGGATGCAATGAGCAGTGAGTCTGGTAAGGATCTGATTTCCTTCGTGTCCAGCCAGACGCCAAAGAAGTTAAACCCTGAAACCGGTTTTTCAATGATATCCATTTTCCGAACGGATGTATCGATGGCTGGAAAGTAGAGCTGGAACTCATTATCCTCATCCCCGGCATAGACCTTTTTACGGTCCGGACACAAGGGGATCTCTTTTGCCATGATCAGGTATTTTCGGTCACTGCTGTTCTCCGGTTGTATATAATAGTTTTTGTCCGCACAGATCCATGCATCTTCTTCCGCCGGCAGATAAAGGATATCAACAATAGTAAACACACCCGTGATCTCAACCTTAAGGATCCGGACCGATTCGTCGGTTCTCCTTTCCACATCGGGATAAATGGTCACTTGTGCCAGGGAAACCTGGCAGATGCTGAGAAAAGCAATCAATCCCATGAAGCTGTATCGCTTCTGTATCATGTGTCAAAATTTCACATACCCAAAATAGTCAATTTCGATGAGATGGTCAAGCTGTACCTGGCTTTATCGGGATTTCTATTCGTCGCCCGGGCTGAAGTCGGGCGTAACAATATGACGGGCCGCCAGGCCAGGTCGCCAGAAACACGTCAAGCTATGTTAATACTCGTAGTACGAACTTGAATCGTACTACGAATTTAAATTATTGACTCTTGCCACCAACGGTGGTCGTACTGCGACTCCTTGCGAAAACTGCACAACTCGTTCGCAGGGTTAATTGAGTAACAGTTAATTTTTTCTTTTTGGTTTCTCTATTCATTATTCGTGAAACCTGTCATTCCGTATCAAATCTGCATTATTGACTTCCCGCCAGAAAATAAGTCGTTTCCTTTTCATCTTATTAAAACGGAACGGGTAGGTGATCCTTCCTTCCGCATCAGCAGTCGATTTATTCTGAACGTGTATGTGAAGATGGGGGAAAGATGTATTTCCGGAATTCCCTATATATCCAAGTATGTCTCCTTTTTTAACAGTCTGTCCTTCCTCAACCGGAATCTTGTCTTTCATCAAATGAGCTACTGAAAAGTACTTGCCATTGCCCATATCAAGGATCACATAATTGCCTCCAGGATTTTCCGTATCCGGTTCACCAAATATATCACTGGTCAAGCTATCCACAAGTTCGGTGATCTGCCCGTCTACCGGTGCATAGATGGGTTCTCCATACGAATAAAAATCGGTAACCTCTTCTTCAGGTTCTTTGAAAAAGCGCCCATCTGGTCCAATCTTTAAGCAATCGATGGCATACCTGTTTTTATAATGGTTATTGGTCAGTGTCGTCGCACCGGCGTGGCCTGACAGCCATTCTCCCTTAACCGGAAGATCGAGTAAAACACACTCAGATTCTGCAGGGAAAGAGTAAGATTGTATGATTTTCGGGAGTAAAAGCACGGCTCCAGCCATGCAAATCACAACGGACAAAAAGTAAAGGATACGTCTGAATACCGAAGCTCCAGGTAACTTTTCAGAGATTGAAAGGCTCATATAAGTTTCCAGGAGTGCCCAGGTACTGAATATCACAATAAACAGAGTTTTCACGTATGCATGGAGTACGGCTGTAAATATGATGATAATGAAAAAGGCATAGATGATACCGGCTGCCATTAGCGGCAATGAAAGGGCTTTTAGCATTCCCGATATCCTGTAGGTTAATCCTGTCTCATTTTTCCAGACAGGAGTTCTGGATTTCTTAATAAAAAAGATCCCCCTGATCCGCAGACTGATAAAGACAAGAAACAATAGAGTCAGCGCTAAGAAAAGAGGATTCAATATTCTTTCTGCCTGATTGAACATAATTTAATGCTCCTTTATTTTAATTCTTTTGGTTTAGGGGTTGGAATAGAATTCAAATGATTATTACATTCATTCAACCCTCAGGCTTTCAGCCGGATTGGCAGTTGCTGCTCTATAAGCAACAAAGCTAACAGTCAGCAAAGCGATCAATAATACGGCAACAACGACCGCCAGCAGATAGATCATATAGACTGCGAATCCGAAGGGAATGTGATAGGCAAAGTTCTGTAACCACAGTTTGGCACCAAAGTAAAACGGGACTGTAAGAATGGTTGAGATCACCAATAGCTGGACGGTTTCGCGTGACAGCAGGTAAAGGATCGTATGGACCGATGCTCCCATTGCTTTCCTTACTCCGATTTCCCTGGTTCTCTGGGAGGCAGTAAACGAGATCAGGCCCAGCAATCCGAGGCAGGAGATTAAAATTGAAAGGATGGAGAAGAAGGCTAATATCAGGCTGGCCCTTTTTTCCGGATCAAACAGTTTCCCGAACTCATCATCCAACCAGAAATATTCGAAGGGATAATCGGAATTGAACTCTTCCCATTTGTTCTGGATATACCGGACTGTTTCAGGAACGTTACCATCGAGCAGGCGTACCATGATATACCCCTCCCAGTTTCCGGGCAAAAAATGAAAGATCATCGGATGGATGTTTTCGTGCATTGATTCATAATGAAAATCTTTCACAACGCCAATGATAGGCATGAACTCGTCCTGGTCGGCCGTTTCTCCGCGATCAACAAATCGGGTTGTTAACGGATCTTCAATACCAAACGTTTTTAAAGCGGATTCATTGATGATCACTGCAGATGAATCGGTAGGCATTTCCCGGCTGAAGAATCTGCCCTCCACCATTTCAAGATCGAGTGCCTCTCCCACTTCACAGGTTACAAACGCGGTCATTAGCAGCAGCACATCGCTCCTGCTCATCCCTTCAAGCCAGTGGGCATTGTTCCAGAAACCACTGGAAGGAAAATGGGTTGAGTTACCGGCAGCGGCGATGTTGGAATGTTTCTCCATCTCCTGCTTGAATGCTTCGATCTGGTCCCGTAATGCATCGGACCGCCGGATGACAAGGACATTGTTCTTTTCAAAACCCAGGTCTTTCTTCTGCATAAATTTCAACTGATTGGTAACAATCAGCGTCCCTGCAAGAATGGCTATTGCAATGGTAAACTGTATGACCACAAGAAGCTTCCTCAGGAATCCGCTTTTTGTTCCCTGACCCAAATCGCCTTTTAGCACAACCACCGGTCTGAATGCTGCAAGAACAAAAGAGGGATAGGTTCCTGCCAGCAATCCGACAAAGATTGCAAGGACAAGCAACAAAGGAATGAGATAATAGTTACTGAAAAGGTTAAAATGCAATTCCAGCTGGATCATGTTGTTATAATATGGCATGACCAGGTATACAATCGCCACGGAAAATACCAGTGCCAGGAAACTCAGGAATACCGATTCGGTAAGGAACTGTCCGATCAACAGTCGTTTTGTGGACCCCACCACTTTCCGTATTCCAACTTCCCGGGCTCTGCCCGCTGAACGTGCCGTGGCAAGATTCATGAAGTTGATGCAAGCGATAACAAGGATCAGGATAGCGATCAGGGAGAATACATACACATAAGCCGGGTTTCCGTTCGGTTCAATCTCAGCCTGCAGGTCGGAATGAAGGTGGATGTCCAGCAGGGGTTGTGTGAAATAGCCGAAACTGCCACCGGATTCTTCAAACTCCTCCAGGTCAATTCCGATAAATTGTTGAATGAGCGGGCCAATGTATTTGATAACGATATCGTTTATTTTCTCTTCAAACTGATCCGGGTTCGTGCCGGGTACCAGCTTTACATAGGTATACATCTGGTGGTTAAGCCAGTTTTGGCCCCGGCTCATTCCATAAGTACCCAGGGAACCTAACAGGTCAAAATGGAAATGGGAATTTTCAGGTACATCCTCCAGCAATCCGGTAATGGTATAAAAAGCAGTATCGTTTTCAACCTGGAGCATTTTCCCAATCGGATCTTCATCGCCAAAATATTTCCTGGCGGCTTCTTCCGTCACAATGATGCTACGTGGCTTAACCAAGGCAGTTTTGGGATTCCCCTTCAGCAGCTTAAAGCAGAAAACATCAAAAAAAGTTGAATCGGCAAATTTGAAGGTTTCCTCTGTTTCGGTAAATTTCTTATCACCATACCGGAGCAACCATCCTCCGAGTTGCGTAACACGGGTTGTGTGTTCGACTTCCGGGTATTCTGTTTGAAGAACCTGATACATAGGTGATGCAGTAACGGCTTGATTCAGATCGTTACCCAGCATTTTCCCCCGGACACCGATCCGGTAAATCCGTTCAGCATCTTCATGAAAACGGTCATATGTCAGCTCATTGACGACATAGATTGAGATCAGGATGCTGCATGCCAGTCCAATAGCCAGCCCGGCTATATTGATAAACGTATAGCCAAATTGTTTAAAGAGATTGCGAAAAGCAATCTTGATGAAGTTTCTAATCATTTTCAGTCTCTTAAATTAGTGATACATTGTTTTGTTTGTATGACGATATTCATTCGTACTTTGTTACTTACCATCTAACATCAATGAAAAATCAGGAATTCCATATCCCTGCACGAAGGTTGAATCCCATGCTCCAAATTCCCGGTAATAATGTCCTGTGTTGAACAGGTTCTTTCGGACTTCTTTCAATGGCCATTCGGGATGGGCCTGGAGTATGCAGGCAATCCCTCCTGCTATGAGTGGTGTAGCTGTGGATACACCGGATGCTGTAGTATAGAGGTTGTGATCGTGTCCTGAAACCGTAAATGTTTCAAGTCCCCTCCCGAGGATTTCCGGTTTTACCCTTCCGTCAGCTGTGGGTCCATCGGAATTGAAACGGGCAATAAAGCCATATTGATCCACGGCCCCCACGGTGATCACCTCATAGGAGTCTGAAGGTGCTTCCAGGTGGCTTGTTCCCGGGTTGCGGTCGTGTCCGGCATTCCCGCCTCCCTGCACTCCGATCACACCATTTCCGGTAGCGATATTCCATCCGATGGACATTACCGATGTTTCTCCGTCCAGCTGGCTCTGCTCATAGTGATCGTAGATCACCAGTGAAGAGCTGATCAAATCAGCTCCGTTTGCTTCGGCATACTCCAGGGCAGCAACAAACCAGCGTTCCTCGAGCGCATATTCCTCGATCACATCTTCGGGAACACATAGAATAAAGGCAGCATCCCAGGCTGATCCAACCAACTCGCCTGGCATATAGGCTGCCATGGTTCCGAGGCAAAGTGTTCCGTGAAGGTGCTGACCAACGGGATCTGTCTTCTCAGGTTTCGTATTGAGATCATTGTTTACCAGGTCCCATTGTTTCATTACCGTCAGGGGGTTATCCGGATGATTAAAAGCATTGTGGTCAAGATCGAATCCGGTATCCAGGATGGCAATAACCACTCCTTTCCCTGTCAATCCCTGTTCATGAACTGTATGCAGGTTTATTTGCTTTATCTGAGAAGCAGAGAGCCCGTAGAAGCCCGTTTCATAGCTCTCGAAATCATGGGGATAGGCGCCCGGACTGATGATTTGTTGAGTATAGGCAGGATCGCTGTGTTGATTCCTTTTTTTCCGATGATTATGAATATCGCCTATCCGGTTAACACACTCCAGCTCCATTATTTTCTGCAACTGTTCGTCAGTTGCCAGGACGGAGATGCCATTCATCCAACGGCTCACAATCCGTATTTTTGCACCGGTCTGTGCAACCTGGTCCAGGTAAGGTTCCCTGACCGGGAAATCCCGCTCATCAAACAGCCCCGGGAAGGTGCGTTTTACTTTCCTTCTGGCCAGGGCTTTCGCATCAAAATTTCTTTCCAGGAAGGCAAGCATTTCTGCCCGCTGCTCTTCTGTCTCTATGCCTTTATCCGTGAATTCGACCCAGGCATCAAAAAGTTGAGAATCCTGGACAT
>CAZTES010000138.1:0-9192 GCA_964612275.1 uncultured Rikenellaceae bacterium | reverse complement strand
TCAATTTTCAAATCCGAAATTCGAAATTCCATTCTTTCTAAAAACATGCCGCCCCATACGGGGCTTGATAATATCAATTTCGACGAAATGCAGGGTTTTATGCTTTATTACGCTAGCGCATAAAGCGTTATGAATGTAGAGACGTTGCATGCTCTGGCAGCCGTAGCTTTCTTTGACCACCAAATCCGCCGATTGGCGGAGAAGGTGGTAGCGTAGGATGGCAACACCTCTACATCGTTAACCCGGATTATTCATGCATTCAGCATGAATAATGACGATATATAATTGAAATCTATTGATTATCAATTATATATGTCAGGGTTAACCCTGATAAAAGTCAAATTCAATACCCTCAATTTTGGGTATGAAATTTTCATCAGTTTTGAAGATAACTGTTGAGTGAAACAGTTAACATACTTGAATTTGGCTTTTCGTCAGCCATAAATGGCGAAAAATTCTTTGAATTTTTCAGATTAAAAAAATTGTACATCACATGTAATAATCGACATAATTCAACAGGCATGTGTGCATGGTTTTGTTAAACCCGCAGGTAGAGACGCCATGCATGGCGTCTCTACTTGGGCGTTTATTATGCAGCATTAAACCAAATCCGTCGTCTTTCTTATATGTAAAAAAATACGATCACTGTTCATTCTATCCTATTCAAAAACCAAAAAAACGATCATGAAAAAAAGAATTTCTTCCAGCGTAATCCTTGTTTTCCTTGCCTGTTTTTTGTTGCCACAGACCCTGCCTGCTCAGCGCGTAACGGGTGACGGGAATGTTACAAAAAAAAGTCGTAAGGTAGATAATTTCAGTGCCGTAACCGTCAGCTCCGGGATCGATCTTTACCTGACCCAGGGAAGTTCTGTCAGCCTTGAGGTGGAAGCCGATCAGAACATTCACGAGTACATCATCACCGAAGTTGAAGATGGAGTACTCAAGATTTATGTTGATGGTTCGATCCGGAGTGCAAAAGAGATGAACGTCTACCTGACCTTCCGGGAACTCGATGCCATTTCCTCTTCGGGAGGATCCGATGTTGAAGCAAACGGGACCATCAGCCAGGAGCGAGTGACCATAGAATGTTCCGGGGGCAGCGACATCAACATGGATATGAAGGTGGATGAACTGAAATTGTCTACCAGTGGAGGATCGGATGCTAATATCTCGGGTGAAGCCAGGGTGTTTTATGCCAAATCAAGCGGTGGAAGCGACCTGAATGCGATGGGGTTGAAAACAGCTGAGTGTACCCTTGAATCCAGTGGCGGATCGGACGCCCATGTGTATGCAACGGAAAAGCTGAAGGTACAGGCAAGCGGTGCTAGCGATGTCTACTATAAAGGAGACGCAGTGGTTGATGCCAGCGTGAGCGGAGGTTCGGACCTACATAAAAAATAGGCTTGCTTTATTTTAGCATTCAGGTCTCTGAAATAATTTTTTCTTTGCGTTCTATCCATTAGTGGAAGGTCTTGCTAACAGCCTATTTTTTCAAGTAAAAAGAAATCCACCTTCGCTAAAGCTATGGTGGACGAAGAAAGGAAAAAGTATTACTCACCGGTTGAACCTGATCGGTCGCCTTGATTCAGCCAGTGGTTTTTTGTTACCGGTCAGACGGACTTCAGCCGTCAGACCGGATTATTCTATCCTTCTGACGGATTGAAATTGACGCACTAATTCGCACATGCAGCGTTCCGGTCCACGGAACGTTTTCCCTTCGAATAGCAGACTAGTTGGACCGGTATTTTTTTTGGTCACTTTTACCCCGGGCTCTGCCCGGGGCTATTCATATTTTGACCCTTGCAGGGTCGACAATCCCTGTATAAAAAAAGCCCTAACCGGATGGTACAGCGCCAAATTGAATATCCAACAAGGATTAACGAACCCCGATTTTAGAAGTAGTAAAAACTTCATAAATCCCTGCCTATCGGCAGGCCTGATGGGGCTTAATAACTGCATTTTAAATCGTTCGTAAACCCGGTCGTGCCCCGGCTTGTCCCGAAGTTATACCTTTGGTGAGACCGGGGTACGACTTTGAGACCTCCGATTACTCATCGCCCGAGCTGCAGTCGGGCGACGATGTGACATGAACATGCCACCCCTGCCTGCCGAAGAAGACCTAACAGGGCTTGATAATATTAATTCCGACGAAATACAGGGTTTTATGCATTAATTACACTAGCGCAGAAGGTGTTATGAAGGTAGAGACGTTGCCAACCTTTGCTTCCGCCTTCTCCACCAATCGGCGGATTCGGCGGACAAGAAAGCTACGGCTGACATAGCATGCAACGTTTCTGCATCGTTAAAGGAATGGTACATCACATGTAATGAAAGGACAACATTCAACAGGCATTCGTGCATGTTTTCGTTAAACCCGCGTGAAGAGACGTCATGCATGGCGTCTCTACTCCACCATCATCACATGTGTTTCCCAGAAGGCTTTGCTGGCGAGGTAATCTTCCTCGGATTGTATTTCGGGGTCGGGGAATATTGGGGCATACTTTCCCGGGAAAATGGTGAGGGTTCTGATCTCCTCTCCATCCCGCTCCAGGATCAGCTGGATCTCCCATGTAGGGGGAGGTGTTCTTACGATGGTTTTCAAGGGAATTGCATCCCTTTCCAGCTCTACAATGCTTGCTCTCTCGGATTCGGTCAATTCATCCTGGAGAATCAGGTTGTCATACCCGATGCCCTCCGGAAACTCCTCCCTGTCAAACACGATTTCCAGTTCACACCGGTTATTTTTCCATTCGATCGAAGGATCGATTGCTTTCAGTTTCAGGAAAAGTGCTTTGATCAGGTCTTCCGGATTGGAAACCCACGAAGGATTGAAATTCGATCCCGGCCTTTTCATCCGTTCCTCCATCTGCTCTCTTGTACTGATCTCGCTTTTGCACAATTTGTCCATGAACGGTTCGTCCACTTCCTTAAAGTGCTTTAAGACATGGTATTGGAGTTCCTTATCGAACAGTCCAAACGCCAGTTCTCTGAAATCAAGTTTTTCGCCCATTAGTTTCTCCCTTTTCTGAAAATGATATAGATAAGCAAGAATATAATAATTCCGTTACTAATGCTTACGTATGGATACATCAAATCCCTGGACACTCCCATTTTGATTATCCATTCGGAGAGGTCGTACAAAACTGAAAAAACACTCAGCAGGGTAATGATGATCAGTGCAATATTGAAGGATTTCTCCCTCCGCTCCTGGAAATGCTCGTTGATCCGTAAAATCTTGGTCTCCATGCGTTCAATCTCCGACTGTATTTCCAGGGAAAACATTAACCTATCCTGCAGCAGATCGGGCAGGAATTTATAGGATATATGGCTGTGATGATAATCGTTGATGAATTCGATAAATTTATCGCGAATTTTTTCTGTCCTTTTGCTAACCACGGTCACATCACTGAGTTCCGAATTGGTCAGGTACATGAAGAATTTGATGTAAAGGCAATGGATATAGAGGTTGAAGTAATCGTACTCCCAACTTTTGAACCGGTCGGGGAAGTTCATGCTGATCCTTGTAAAGGTATCGTACAGTGCCAGTGCTGTCCAGTTCCGGAATACGGAGATTTTGTTGTTGGCAATTTGTTCTTTAAAGTAGTTCTCCGATGGTGCAAAAACACCCTTACCCTTTGACGATCCGAGCAGGGCAACATTCCCCATGTCATACAGCAGGTAATCCATCTCCTCTTCCGGGATCTCCTCTCCCAGGTCAATCTGGGTATATGCTTTCAACTGTGGATTATAGACACTCCAATCCTTTTCGAGATTCAATCCTTTAAGAAAATTTTGTTCAATGAATTCCTTCACCGACAGGAGGTTTCCCTCATCTTTAAATTGGATCTGAGCATCCAGATGCCTGATTTTGTTCAAAAAATCAGAAACCATTCCCAGGTTCAGACCGGCTTTCTCATCCAGGCAAATTTTCAGGGAAAAAATTCCGATGTCATGTGGAAAAAGGAAAAGATCGGCGTACTCCACTCCAAATGGTATCACCTTCTCGTCATCGGTCACCACACCTGCACCAATGAGAAAATCTTGCTTATCAAGGCACTCCAACAGGGTGAGGTGGTTCAGGATCTTTGGATTCAGCAGACCGGGAGATGATTCAGCATACCGTATTTCCGGAAAAATATTGTTGAGGTAACTGTCGTAATAGCTGTGATTCAGGTAGTCAAATGTTTTTTCATAATCTCCACCGAATATTCTTTTCTTCCAGTTGGTATATTGTTCAGCCAGCATTTTCTGGCCGACCTTGCGGATATCATACCGGAACAAGCCACTGATTATGACATAGAATGAATTAATTTCTATTGATGGGGATATGTTCTGTGTCATAATTCCTGATTAAACTTCAGTCCCATCAGGATTACGTCATCCACCTGTGGCAATGCTCCTTTCCACTCATCGAAATTATCTTCAAGGATAATTTCCTGTTCATCCATGGGTTTGTCCTGCAGGGAGAGCAGCAGGTCTTTCAACGGTTTGTATCTGAATTTCTTGCCTTCCGGACCGCCAAACTGATCGGCATAACCGTCGGAAAACATGTATATTGTATCTCCCTCACGTATTTCGATCTCCTGGTTAGTAAATTCAGCGTCAATTTTCCAGTGTATTGCAATCGGCATCCGATCGGCTTTCAATTCTGTCAACTTGCCTTTGCGGACATGGTATATTGGATTGAATGCTCCGGAGAACTGCAGTTTCTTTGTTTCATGGTCAAATATACACAACGACATGTCCATTCCATCCTTTGCTTCTCCTTCTTTACCGGTCTGGTGAAGTGATTCGATCATCTGGGATCGAAGCTGTTCAAGGATCATGTTTGCCTGAAGGTTTTCCATTCTACCCACAATATCATTCAGGAAAGAAACGCCGAGCATGCTCATGAATGCACCGGGTATTCCATGTCCTGTACAATCGGCAACAACAACAACTGTAAAATGATCTTTCTCTGTCATCCAGTAAAAGTCACCGCTCACGATATCGCGTGGCCGGAAAAGAATGAAGTGTTCCGGCATGAATTCGGAAAAGACCTCTTCCGGAGGCAGCACGGCATCCTGGATTCGTTTCGCATACCGGATGCTATCGGTTATTTCCATGTTTTTCTCCTCGATCTCATCGTATGCCTTTTTCAGCTCCACGTTCTTCAACTGGTGGATCTCGGCTTCCCGTTTCGACCGTTCAACGGCAAAAGCGATCTGCTGGTTTTTCATCCGGTTCTGACTTTCGGCATTCAGCACCTCTTTTTCCATCTGCTGATACTGCTTGAAATGCTCCAGTGCCTTATGGTATTCACCGGAGAGTTCGTAATATTCTGCCAGGGCAAGGTGTGTTTCGTAGATCAGGGGTTTTGCTCTCAGCTCTTCCGCCAGTTTAAGGGATTGTTGAAGAGAGGTGAATCCCTCTTTCAATTTGGCCAGTTTTAAATAGACCCTTCCCTCTCCCATCAGGCATTGCAGCTGGCATCGTTTCTCCCTGAGCGCTTTATTGAGTTCCAGTCCGGTCTGGTAATGTTCCAGTGCCTGGTCATAATCTTCGGTCTTTTCATAGAGGCTGGCAATTCCCAGGTGGGTCCATGGCATACCGGATTTATCCTTCGTTTTTGTTCTTAATACCAGGCTCTGCTGGTAATAGTGCAGCGCTTTTTCATAATCACCGGATAAGGAATGGGTTCGGGCGATCAGGTTGAATGAAGAGGATATGGCTTTGTTGTTCCCGATCTCCTTCCGGATTGCGAGACTGTCATTATACGATTCGAGGGATTTATCAAAATCGCACAGCCTGCTATAGATCAGTCCGAGCGTACTCAGGGCATCGCCTACCCCTTCGCGGTAACCAATCTGTTCTGCTTCACTGACGGCTTTCTGTGCAAACCGTAAACCCCGTTCATAATCCCCGTAACTTTCATTGGCCAGGGCAAGAAAGTTCAGGCATTTGGAGAGTCCTGTCTCATCCTCCTCGGCTTTTTCAAAAAACTCCAATGCATCCAGAAGGTTCCGGATAAGGTCTCCATTGGGAGAGAGCAAAAAACGTGTAACAGCCTGGTAAAGACGGGAATAAGCAATGCCCCGGGGGTAATTTATTTCATCAGCCAGCTTCCGTGCTTTCGTGCACAGAGCCTGTGCCTCCCGGGTATCTTCATACCGTAAAAGCCACGACAGTTCATTCATTACATCCACCTTCTGGAATGAACTGGTGGGTGACTTCAGTTTGAACCGCAGGGTACGTACTCTCTCTTCCATTACACGGTAAATTGAAATGGAAATTAACTATTTTTCTTTACAAGAATTAAAAAGACTAAGTCTTTTTAATTAAAATACTGATATATAATACTTTATGAATTTTATTTTGTTATAAAAAACAAAAGTTACTAAACTTTATTTAAAATAACACCACCACGACTTACTCATTTAAACAAAAAATCCGGCTGTTTTTGAACCCCGGGATTTTTTCTTACTTTTAATTGTTAAATGGCTTCACCAATTTGTAAGTCAATATAATAAGACTCATTTCATCACAAATGACCGATAAACGGTATAAAAAACTGATCCGGATCTATTGGGTAATCGCTATAATTACAGCTCTGACATCCATCCTGACAGGATCTTTACGGGATATTTTGTTTCGGGAATTAATCGATGACACCGGTTGGGTGATTGCAATTTCCGCCTGGCTGAATATTATGGCTTTCATATTGTTGTTTTCCCTGATGTTAACCCGTATTGAACTCACACCGAAGCTTGAAAAAAGGATGTGGATCTCTCTACCGGTCCTCTTAGTGCCCGTCATTCTTGGTGCTATATTTGAGATCATCCCCCTGTTTGTTGTACCTGCAGTTCTCATTCTCATTTGTCTGGGCATCCTGGTATTCTTCTCACCCGAAAGATCGACACGAAGGATTGTTATTTTACTTGCTTTTATGATTCTTGGATTCTTTATGAAGAGGCAACATTGGCCTTTGGCAGGAATCCTCATCACTCTCATCCTGGGAGTTCTGGCATTCGGATCATTGCTTCAAGGAGTGAATGTCTTATTGAAGCATAAAGACAATCTCTATTTCCGGATAATTGGTTCGCTTTGTTTCCTTCTGATTGCTTTGCAATCGCTGGCAACATTATTCAAATTTCAACACTGGCCAGGTGCGGGAGTTTTTATTTTAGTGGCTGCCGTTCCCACACTGGTAACGACATTATTGGTCCTGATTACCCTGCCCGGTTCGGGATTCATCAGCTGGAAAAAGGAACAACAGCAGATTCTTACACGTAAAATCCTGATACCCTGGGTATTTCTTTTACTTTTCATGGGTATTAAAACCTTGCTGCCCATGCCGGTCCAGCAACGGATCTTCGAAGCAGACGTTACAATCACAACACCTTTTGATATGATACCATATGATGTGGAGATGAAGGATGGTATGGAAGAGGAGGAGTAGGTGGGGTGTCATGCAACAGGGTGGTAGGTGGTTTTAAGTTTTAGAAGAGTCAGGAGAAATAAAAGTTGGAAAAATAGTCTCCAAATAACTTAAACCTGGAATTTTAAAAAAATAGCTTCGAATCCTCCCCTGCAATGGAATCAAAATAATCGGACAATTATTTTGAGTTACTATAATCAATTCAAACACAGGCAAAGTTAAAATTGTTGGGAGATGTATTTCTTAATTTGTCACCACATTTAGTCCAGATTGTTTTAAAAACTTACATACAGTAAGTTCAGCTCAGATCAACATTCAAAATAGTGTTTTAAAAAATCATCCCATTATTTGTATAAAATTCTGGGTTTTCCTTATATTTGATTTTGAAAAACCAACATATTCTTTCAAAACCTATATTCCTTGTGGATCTGTATCACGTGTATCTCTTTTTGATGTTGATTTCCAGAATCACATGCAAATAAGTATTTTTTCGTAAAAAAGGGTGAAGAAGGAGTAACATTTTTAGGTATTCTTGAATTAATATATAGTAAACTAATTGTATACTAAACTTATATATCAAAGGACCACACCTTTCTCAGATTGATTATTAAAGAATGTTTAGGAGTATTATAAACAATCGTCAGTGAATCAATTGTAGAGGAAGCACTTAAAATGCTTGTTATAAATTAAAATGTAATAAATCCATTCACCTATGGAGAAGAGAAATATTTCTTTGCACCTGGGAAATATTTTTCTTCCACTTGATAAGAATTTATTTGACGGTTTGCATCGTCGAATTAATGTCTGCAATGGCTGGAATTTCAATTGTTATAATAAGCTATAACGAGGAGCGTAATATAGCCCGTTGTATAAAGTCGTCTTTGGGGATAGCTGATGAGATCCTAGTTGTCGATTCCTATTCTACCGACAGGACGGAGGAGATATGCCTAGGTCTTGGTGTTGATTTTTACCAACATCCCTTTGTGGGATTTCGGCAGCAAAAGAACTTCGCATTGTCGTTAGCATCTTATGATTATGTTCTATCGCTTGATGCTGATGAAGCTTTAAGTAAGGGGTTATATCACAGAATTTTAGAAATTAAGAAGGATTTGAAGTATGACGGATACTTTTTCAACAGGCGTAATAATTATTGCGGGCAGTGGATAAGGTATTCCAACTGGTATCCTGACAGTAAATTGCGTCTGTTCAACCGGAAAATAGGCTATTGGGGCGGGATCAATCCTCACGACAAGGTTGTGATGAAACCGGGAGCCAGGATTGCCTATGTAAAAGAAGATATATTACATTGGGTATTATCTTCCTACGAGGAGCATTTGAAGAAGGTAAATAAGTTCTCATCTATAGCGGCCGAGGAATATTACAGTATGGGAAGGAAGACCACTTTTGCCTCGATGTTGGGTCATAGTTTCTGGAGGTTTTGCAAGGCTTATTTTTTACGGCTGGGATTCCTTGATGGTTTTAACGGTTTTGTTATCAGCTCATTGTCAGCTTATACCACTTTTCTGAAGTATATTAAGCTAAGGCAGTTGAATATAGCTGCCAGGAAGGCTAACGGGAGTAAGAAAAAATGGACTATCAGTCCGGTACCAGGTAATAAGGGCCGGCTAATCCTTTCAAAAGAAAGGCATTTATCTGATGCTAATTAGGGTATACGAGTTATGACCAAAATGCAGGAACTCAGATGATAAAAAGTACAGTGTACAAACTTGGCCAGCGAATATTGATAAAGCACCCTCCCCGATGGATCATCTTTG
>CAZTES010000137.1:0-9271 GCA_964612275.1 uncultured Rikenellaceae bacterium | reverse complement strand
GAAAAAGACAACGACTACGACAGCGAAGAAGGGAGCAGCAACGAAAAAGACAACGGCTACGACAGCGAAGAAGGGAGCAGCAACGAAAAAGGCCACAGCAGTAAAGAAGGCGGTGGCAACGAAAAAAGCAGCGGCTGCGACAACGAAGAAGGGGACGGCAACGAAAAAGACAATAGCAGTAAAAAAGGCAACGGAAACGAAAAAGATTAAAGCGGCGGAGAAGAAAGCGGAAGCGACAAAGAAGGGAAAACAGGAAAAGAAAAAAACTCCTGAACAGGCAGATATCTCGATTGAAGAAAAATTGAAGGCTTTGTTCGAACTGCAGTCGTGTGATTCGGAAATCGATAAAATAAAAACACTCAGGGGAGAGTTGCCCCTGGAGGTCCAGGATCTGGAGGATGAAATTGCAGGACTTGAAACCCGGATTAATAATTTCAACGATGAGGTTAAAAGCCTGGAGACGGAAGTTTCGAATAAGAAAAATGAGATTAAGAGTGCTGAAATCCTCATCAAGAAATACGTTGAGCAGCAAATGAATGTTCGCAATAACCGGGAATTTGATTCATTATCCAAAGAGATAGAATTTCAAACCCTTGAAATTGAGTTGTGCGAAAAAAGAATTCGCGAATTTACCGCTCAGTTGAAAGATAAGAATGAGGTCATTGATGAGTCAAAATCGGGACTGGAAGAGAGGATTGGTGACCTGGAAAATAAAAAATCAGAGCTGGATGAGATCATTGCCGATACGAGAAAAGAGGAAGATATACTGGTTAAAAAACTGGACGATATAAAGATAAAGATCAATCCCAGATTATTAACAGCCTATCAGCGGATACGTTTGAATGCAAGGAATGGACTTGCTGTAGTCACCGTTCAGCGCGATGCCTGTGGCGGATGCTTCAATAAGATCCCCCCTCAGAGACAACTGGATATTAAATCAAGAAAAAAGATTATCGTTTGTGAGTATTGTGGCAGAATTCTGGTTGATGATGATTTCACCAGTGAAGTGGCTGTATAGGCCGTGCGATTTATTATGGTAAATCTTCGTTAACGCATTATTGACTGCATCGATTCAAGTAAAGCTGTCTGATTATTGAAGGCAGCTTTTTTGTCATAATCAAGCTGGATCTGAAGCAACTGAATCATATACTGTCCCTTTTATCCCTGTGGACCATTTTCCCGGCAATGGTTGCTGGAATGCAACAACCGGATGCTTCCTTGATGAAAGCCCACAACCTGATCCTCAAGTTACGGTTTGCTGAGGCGCAGTCGATTCTGGAAAAACAAAAAGGGGGAAGCAGAGAGAACAGTTACGTTTGCTATCTTGAAAACCTTCAGGATTTTATCGAGGTGATGATCACTGAAGAAGAGAAAGGATATGCTGCGTACAAAGAGAAATCCGGAAAAAGGCTTGAGTCCATCCGTCAGGATGGGGATAAAAATTCACCGGTCTATTTATTCCTCCAGGCAGAAATGCACTTGCATTCATTTTTTGCAGGTATCAAGTTTCAGGATACCTGGAAAGCAGTTGTCCATTTCTATGCTTCTTACAGGCTCGTGCAGGAGAACAAATCCCTTTTCCCTGGTTTTAAACCGAACGGAAAGATCTCAGGCATTCAGGAAGTGATCCTGGAAGCCGTTCCTGACAAGTATTCGTGGATAATGAGAATTACCGGATTGAGCGGTAACATGAAAACAGGAGTCCGGCAACTGAAAGATTATCATCAATTTACAAGGGAATCGACCTATCCTGAGCTGGAAGCCATCATGATCCTGGCACATGTTTACATTCAAAACAGTTCCAGGGATGAGGAAGCACTGGAGTTCCTTCAGGGGATTCCGGATCCCCCCTTTGAAAATCCACTTTTTCGATTTACCTATGCATTGGCGCTGAATAAAGCAGGACAGAATCATGAAACCATTTCTCTGTTTGAAGAATATCCGCATAGGAATGATGAACTCCCCTTCCTGTTTCTTGATTTTCTGCTTGGAGAGGCTAAATTAAACCGGTTGGATAACGATGCAAACCGGTTTTTGGAATCCTTCCTGAACCGGTTTCATGGGATGCACTACATTAAGAGCGCCTGGCATAAACTTTCCTGGTACCATTTCTTGCAGGGTGATTCTGTGGAATACCATCATTGCAGGGAGATGGTCAGGGTAAGTGGGAAAACACTGCTTGATTCCGACAAACAGGCATATAATGAGGTTACGAAATACCCTGAACCCGATCGCCTGCTCCTTACAGCAAGACTGCTTTTTGATGGCGGATACTATCAGGAAGCTGAAGCAATATTGGTACAAAACCATGGAAGAGAGAAGCTAAATACCCTGCCCGGGAAGCTGGAATATGCCTATCGGCTGGCACGGATCTATCATAAACTCGGGGAGATTGAAAAGGCTGAACAGTATTACAGGGTAGTCATTGGTAACGGTGCGGAGTTCCCTTTTTATTATGCATCCTATTCTGCCCTGCAAATGGGGAAAATTCTGGAAACCAGAGGAGAGTACGAACGGGCTGAATCCTACTACAGGGTTGCACTAAAATTAAGCAAAGGGCCTTATGAAAACAGCATTGGTTTCAAAGCCCGTGCTGCTTTGCAAAATTTAGAGTGACAGGAGCTTCCTGACCGGGTTTATTTTTTGATGATCGGGAGGATCCATGGAATTCCAATCGGCAATGGTTTTTCCTGTCGTTAACCACAGCGATGCGTTCAGTCCGTCACCAGCTTCCGCCGGCACCGCCTCCACCAAAGCTACCTCCCCCGAATCCGCCGAAACCACCCCCTCCGAATCCACCAAAGTTTCCGCTGCCGGAAGAGAACTTTCCAAAGCTTCCCGAGTGGGACCTTCCTCCTGAACCGGCAAGAAACAGTGCTGTCCAGAGTGGCAGACTATGTCCAGGGGAATAATGCCTGTTTCTCCTGATCCGGGAGATGACGGAAACCATTATCAGGAGGAAAATAAAGAAGCCGATCCCAATCTCAGCGGTGGGTTCTCCGGAATCTTTCATGTATTGATCCGCACTGTATTCACCCCGTGTCAGTTCAAAAAGGATATCCACCGCATTATCCAGCCCTTCCAGGTAGCTGGTTTCTCTGAAAGCGGGGAGTATTTCTGCATTGACGATCCTTTTGGCTACGGCATCGGGAACGGCTCCCTCCAAACCATAACCGGTTGCAATGAAAACATCTCCCTTTTCGGAGGATGTTTTTGGTTTAATCAGGATAACGATCCCGTTGTCAAATTCTTCCTGCCCGACTCTCCATTTTTCACCCAGACGAAATGCAAAATCCGAAATGGCATATCCTGACAGATCGCTCATGGTCACAATGGTGATCTGAGTGGAAGTCTGGTTATTAAATTCAACCCGTTTATTTTCCAGGTACGTTGCATCATCCCGGGAAAGAAACCCTGCAAAATCGTTTACCAGCCTGGGAGGCGATGGCCTGTCAGGAATGGCATCCTGGCTGAACAGGGATGGCTGGGAAGTGAGCAGGAGAAGCCCAAAAACAAGAAGTCCCGTAAATTTTTTCATGGTGCGTTTCCTTTCCTGCAATGGATTAGTTTTTTCCAAATGAAATATCATTGGAGAGTTCATTGACATCATCTTCCTGATAGGCAAAATGTTCTTTCAATTGCTCTCCAGCCATTTTAATTCCTTCTGAAAGTCCTTTTGCATATTGCCCCATCCTGAACTGTTCAAGGGTCATCTCTTTTATCTCTTCCCAGAAGTTTTCCGGTGTCACCCGGTTTATGCCCACGTCGCCCAGAATGGCGAATTTTTTATCTTTCAAGGAGAGATAGAAAAGAACCCCATTACGCAGGGCCGTTTTGTGCATTTCAAGTTTCTCAAAAATGTAAGCAGCGCGGTCCATCACATCCTCACTGCATTTTCCCTCGATATGGACCCTGATTTCACCCGATGTGTTCAGTTCGGCTTCACGGATTGCTTCAGCGATCCGCTCCTTATCTTCCTTAATAAAATAATCAGAAGGTTTCATTTTTTTGGATTAATGATTCATTGAACCGGTTAATGGCGGTGCCAGTACGATCCTGCATACTGAATGACAGGGACGCTAGAATTGAACCTCCGGCGCTTCACTGGCTCCCTCCTCCGCTTCAAAATAGGCTTTGCTTTCAAAATTGAAAATGCTGGCATAGATGTTCCTGGGAAACTGTTTAATGTATGTGTTGTAATCCCTGGCCGCTTCGTTGAATTTTCTCCGTTCGACCGCTATCCGGTTCTCTGTCCCTTCCAGTTGAGCCTGGAGCTCAAGGAAGTTCTGGTTTGCCTTAAGGTCCGGATACCGTTCAATGACTACCAGTAACCTTGACAGGGCAGACGAGAGTCCGGCCTGAGCTTCCTGGAACTGGTTGATCATGGCAGGATTGAGATTATTGGCATCCACCGTCACGGATGTAGCCCGGGACCGGGCTTCGATAACCTGGGTCAATGTTTCCTGCTCAAAATCGGCATACCCTTTGACTGTATTCACCAGATTGGGGATCAGGTCTGACCGCCGCTGATAAACATTCTCTACGTTTGCCCACTGTTCCGTTACAACCTCTCCCTTCTGGACCATCCGGTTATAGGTGTTCTTTACAGAAACATAGAGCAGTATGATCAATACTGTAGCAACGGCAAGAATTATCCAGCTTTTTTTCATGTTTTCAGAGTTTAATAGGAAATTTAATATTACGACTATCCGAATTCTGTACAAAACTAATACAAAATTTTCAGAGAAAAATGATAAATCGTCATTCGTTATTTAGGATTTGATTTATACAATCTGTCACGTGAGGGATACCTACTGCATTCTGTCTATTGCCTACTGCAGACTTTTTACCCGTAACCCTGACGCTCTCTTCGTTCGGTCAGGACCTTCGGCACGTATCCCCTGTCTGCCGACAGGCAGGCGTAACTGCTCACACTGCATACCAGAAACTGTGGACTACCAGCAGATCCTTCTGACTGTCTCCCCCTGTCCCCCCTCCGCCCCTTCGTCTCACAGTCTTACCGTCTCGAAATTTCCCCCTCATAACGTCACTTACCACTTCTTTCAACCGGCAGGTGTGCCTTAGGCTTGCGTTGAATCCACCTCATGACGGAGTAGGTGCACGACCCAATTAATATTTAACATTTAACAAATAACAATTAACTTTGTTACAATAAATTCATCAAAACCCAATTCCCGGATGAAAACGAACGATGATTTTAAAAGCTTGATATTACAGGGCATTCCTGAAGAACTTCCGGAACCCAGGAAGTATGATCCGAATGTGAATCATGCTCCAAGGAGGAGAGACATGCTTACTCCTGAAGAAAAAAAGTTAGCCGTACGAAATGCGCTCAGGTATTTTCCCAAAAAGCATCATCCTGTTCTTGCCAGAGAGTTCAGCGATGAGCTCCTGACCTATGGCAGAATATACATGTACCGGTATATGCCGGGGTACAAAATAACAGCGCGGAGCATTCACGATTTTCCCTACCGGTCGGTTTCTGCCGGAGCGATCATGCTCATGTTAAGTAACAACCTGGATGAAGCGGTTGCTCAGCACCCCCATGAACTGATCACATACGGCGGGAACGGAGCTGTTTTTCAGAACTGGGCACAGTATCTGCTTACCATGAAGTACCTTGCTGAAATGACCGATGAACAGACGCTGGTCCTTTACTCCGGGCATCCTCTGGGATTATTTCCTTCTCATCCGGGGTCCCCAAGGGTTGTGGTTACCAATGGTGTGGTGGTCCCGAATTACTCCTCACCGGAACATTATGAAAAGTTCAATGCCCTGGGTGTTTCTCAATATGGACAAATGACAGCGGGTTCGTTTATGTACATCGGGCCTCAGGGAATTGTTCATGGAACAACCATTACTTTGCTGAATGCGGGACGGAAAGTATCAAGGGGTGGTGAGAAGGATTTGCAGAGGATAGTTTTTGTTACATCCGGTCTGGGTGGAATGTCGGGAGCACAAGCGAAAGCCACCGTAATAGTCGGAGGGATCTGTGTTGTTGCCGAAATAAATCCAAAAGCCATTAAAACGAGGCATTCCCAGGGATGGATTGATGAGATCTATACTAACCTGGATGAGCTTTTTATCCGTTTGGAAAAAGCACGGAAAATGAAGGAAGCCGTCTCCCTGGCATACCAGGGGAATATTGTGGATCTGTGGGAAGCCCTGGTGAAAAACGGGATTCAAATCGATCTTGGTTCGGATCAAACATCCCTGCATAACCCCTGGTCGGGAGGATATTACCCTGCCGGATTGAGTTTTGAGGAGTCGAACGAACTGATGGTGAACGATCCCGGGCTTTTCAGGGAAAGAGTTCAGGAATCCCTGAGAAGGCAGGTTCGGGCAATCAACCAGCTTACCGGGAAAGGCATGTATTTCTGGGATTATGGAAATGCATTTTTGCTTGAATCGGGCAGGGCAGGTGCTGATATCAAACAGAGCGATGGAACCTACAAGTACCCATCGTATGTCCAGGATATTATGGGACCCCTGTTTTTTGATTATGGTTTTGGCCCTTTTCGATGGGTATGTACTTCCTCCCATCCCGGAGATCTTGAGGTCACAGACCGTATTGCCCTTGAGGTGATGGAGAAAATAGCTGAAACAGCACCGGTTGAGATTAAGAACCAGCTGGAAGACAACATTCACTGGATCACGGAAGCCGGGAAAAACAATCTTGTGGTTGGATCGCGGGCAAGAATACTCTATGCTAATTGTGAGGGAAGGACCAGAATAGCAGAGCGGTTCAATGAAGCAATAAAAACGGGAAAAGTCAGGGGACCCATCGTACTTGGAAGGGATCATCACGATGTTTCCGGCACCGATTCTCCCTTCCGCGAAACCTCAAACATTTACGACGGATCACAATTTACTGCCGATATGGCAGTGCATAATGTGATAGGGGATGCCTTCCGGGGAGCTACCTGGGTGTCCCTTCATAATGGAGGAGGAGTAGGTTGGGGCGAGGTGATCAACGGCGGTTTCGGATTTGTGCTGGATGGAACGGCAGAAGCCTTCGAAAGGGTACGGTCCATGTTGCACTGGGATGTGAATAATGGAATAACCAGGAGAGCCTGGGCAAGAAACAGGGAAGCACTGTTTGCCATTAAACAGGAGATGGATCGCACACCCCTGCTCAAGGTTACGCTGCCTCATCTTGTTGATGAAAGCATCATAAATTCAGTATTTGACGAGTAAAAAATGAAGATCATGAATAAATATGCATTCGCTGTTCTCTTTGTGCTGCTTTTTGGAATCCTGCTCAATTCCTGCGAAAGCCTTGAAGATTATGGTCCCGAATCCATCTATGATACCTGGTACTGCATTGAGGACAGTGAGATATACGGGCAAACCAATTACTATGTCGACCTTTCAAAACACCCTTCCGAGGATGGAAAGATTATCCTGGATAATTTTTATAGCCTTGGATTGGGATTGGAAGTAATCGCAGGACTATCCGGTTTATCCATTGTTATCCCATCTCAGGTTGTTGACGGGAATACAATCGCCGGAAGCGGATCAATAGCCTCTGATTACAAAACCATTAATTTCACCTATACGGTTGATGATGGGGGAGAAGTTGATCACGTTACCGCTCAATTCAAAAGGCTATAACGTTTCGATCAAAGCCACGGCATAGGTTGAGACGCCTTCTTCACGGCCAACAAAACCCAACCTGTCGTTAGTGGTTGCTTTAATCGAAATTTGATCGGCGTTAATCTTTATGACTTTTGCCAGTATCTCCTTCATATCCGGGATCGAATTCATTATTCGGGGAAGTTGAAGGCAGATGGTGACATCGATATTGACAATCGAATAGCCATGATCCGATAACATGGAAACGGTTTTTTTCAGCAGGATCTTGCTGTCAATCCCTTTGAATTCATCCGAGGAATCAGGAAAATGATATCCGATATCCCTGAGGTTTGCGGCTCCCAAAAGGGCATCGCAGATTGCATGGATCAGCACATCCCCGTCGGAATGGCCCACTGTTCCTTTTTCGTGCGGGATAATCAGCCCACCCAGGCAGAGGTTTTGTCCTGCCGCCAGGGGGTGAACATCATAGCCAAAGCCGATTCTAATGTTCATTAGCTGCCAGATTTGTTCAATTTCCGGAATGAATCGAAATCAAAACCAATGGTGAATCGAAGGGTTTTTGCCAGCGGATGATTTTGAACTGTTGGAATAAGGTATGCAAAATCGAGGTTAAAAATATTCAGTTTCAGTCCGACACCGGCAGTAAAAAATTTTCTATTGCCTTTTGACTGGTGTTCATGGAAATACCCGGCTCTTACTGCAAATTGATTGTTATACCAGTATTCCAATCCGATGGAATAGGCAATTTCGTGCATCTCTTCAGAAAATCCTCCGGGAGCGTCGTAGAACGATTGGATCATACCCACCGGGACGCCGACATTGGGATCCTTTCCATATTTAATATAGGTTTCACTACTTTCTGCGACGGTTCCATTGGGTAGTGTATCGTTTATATCATAGTACACCGGAGGAGTAGGGACCAGTAATTTATTCAGATCAATAGCAAGGGTCAATGAGTTGTATTGGTCAAAATCCATTTTCATGGCTCCACCCAGCCTGAAATTTGTCGGAATAAAATCGGGATCTTCCGTGTCCGTATAGGTCATTTTGGTTCCAATATTGGAAATGTTGGCCCCCCAGGATAATTTTGTATCAAAGCCAAACAGTTCAACATCATTCTCATAATAGGTACTGACATCAGCTGCAATCGACATGCCCGGTTTTGTCTCTCCTCCCCCGACGGTTATCCCTCCGGTGAGGTTCGAATAGATATACCGGAAAGCGATACCCAGTGATAAGTGGTCTCCGAATATACGCGAATAGGCAGCATCGATCGAAAATTCATTGGGATTAAAGTTCCGGATAGTGTTCCCATAGGGGTCAGTGAATGTGATATTCCCCAGGGAGAAATAGAGCAACGACATGGCAATTACCTGCCTGTCGTCAAACCGGTAGTATCCGGTAAGGTAAGCCAGGTTGATATCGTTAACCAGGTTTCTGAGCCAGGGGGAATAGGTTAATCCGATACCACCATCTCCGTCAATAAACGCATATTTTGCGGGGTTCCAGTGCATGGAATTGAAATCAGGGGAGGTGGCAACTCCTGCATCTCCTATTCCTCCCGATCGGGAATCCGGAGCAATGGTAAGGAAAGGAACCACCGATTGAATGGTATTAATGCTGGAACCGCCAAATTCTTTGGACTCGATCTGAT
>CAZTES010000136.1:6783-9275 GCA_964612275.1 uncultured Rikenellaceae bacterium | reverse complement strand
CTCGCATCCGTTAAGCGGCGCGCAGCGACGCTTAACATATATTCTACTGCCAATGGCAGCTATATTGTAAATATACAACATATTATATGGATCTACAACGCTCCGGGCCGTATCATATGAATTATAACAGGAGATTGCTATGTCATGCGGTATAATATGTTTTGCAGGAATATGTGTTAATTATTGTCTGAAAATGAAAGAATCGAAATTCCTAAACTTCGTCAGGGAAGTGATCCGGACAAATCATTTCAGCTACAGCACAGAAAAAACATACATCGGTTGGCTTTACCGCTATATCATGTTTCATAATAAGAAACATCTGAAAGATATGGGTACCGGTGAGATAGCGGAATTCCTTACCTACCTTGCTGTTGAAAAAAGTGTCTCCTCTTCTACCCAAAACCAGGCACTAAATGCACTGGTTTTTGTGTACAAAAAGGTTCTGAAAATACCCCTTGATGGTTTTGATTTTAAGCACGCAAGAATAGGAAAATGATTCCGGCAGGCCGGCTATTTGAGGACGATGCTGCAGACGACCTCGGCCAGGCATGTGTCGCCCTGCATCAGACCCCACACCCGGACCTTTGTCCGTTCTGTAATATCCGAGCGAGCACCGGGCAGAAGATACACCTCCTCTCCGCCGCGCAGAATACGTTTCTTGTAGAAGGAGGTACCGGGTTCGAGGCGGAATGTCTGCTCGATGCTGGTCGAGACGGAAAAGATCTGACTGCCCTCCTTCCACTGATTGATCTTAGTGATCACGACTTCGTCACCGGCGACGCTTTTCACATGTCCGAGCAGCGCGGGTTCTTCTGTCGGAAGCGCAAGTTCAGCCGTATCGGTCTGTGCGGTCCTGACCATGGTCATGCCCTGTGTTGAGGACGGCTGCATCGTCCAGACAATGTCTGCCACCAGGCGGCCTGAGTTCCAGTGGCCCCATACACTTGCAACCGCATTCACCGGTATATCTACCGGCTCGTTGGGTGAGAAGGGTACGTACCTGATAACCTGTGTATGGCCCTGCAGTGACACCTGTCGGTCGAAGCACCGTGTGTCCGGCCCGAGCAGTACGTCGACTACGGCCGCTTCCTCTCCGCCAGCGAACCGTCTGAGCGTGAACGAACCTGCATCGCTGCCTGTTACTTTACCCCTCAGGTCGGCGGGCCGGGCCGGAATATTTTCTCCGCCGTGCACTTCTTCCCGGGGTTCTGCCAGTCCGAGGAAGATGCCGAATTCCCGGTAGGCTATAGTGTAGCCGGCGACTGCAAAGCAAAGCGAGAGCGCCAGGACCCGGATCATGACCTTCACCGAGGCGACACCGGGTCTGGCAATCCATAAGAACAGCCCGAAGCCGAGGATGCCGCCCAGGGTATTGAGCAGAAGATCGTCGATATCGGTGCTCCCGGTACCGAAGAGATACTGCAGAGCCTCGAGAGAGATGCTGACGGCCATAATCACCAGCAACACGCGGAAGAATTTCCTCATGGAGCTGAAGAGGATCGGCAGGTAGAACCCCATGGGCACGAAAATAAACAGATTACCGGCAAGGTTAGAGAACCAGCGCAGGAATCTCATCTCACTGCTGAAATGAATATAGTCACGAATCGTCTGAAATGGCACAAGGTTGATCACCTGCAGCGGTGCCCGCCCTGCCTTCAGGTTCTGAACGATTTGGGAAAGCGTGGTGCCCTTGACGAGGGTGATCTTGACGAGTATCGCTACATAAGCGATAAAGACAATAATTACTATTACGGTCAAAATATTCGTTTTGCTTTTCTGAGTTTTCGAGTTCATTCAGGTCTCCAGAGTGAGGGAGGTCGTGGGGTTCTGTGGGTCAGGTTAACATATATTCTATTAGTTAAATTTTAAAAATACGAAATATTATATTGGTCTGCAACGTTTTAGACTGTATAATAATACACGTTAACCGAAGAAGTATAACCAATAAGAAGTATATGGCCATATATGAAACAGAAAAACTCAAAGTGAAGGAGGTTCTCCCCGGATTCCTGGGCAAGTTCATTCATACGGAAAAAATGACCGTTGCAATCTGGGAAATTCGTGAGGGGAGTGAACTGCCGGTGCACGCGCATCCGCATGAGCAGGTCACCATTGTACAGGAGGGGAAACTGTCAATGACCATGAATGATGAAAGCAGAATACTGGAAAACGGGATGGTAATGACCATTCCATCCAATGCGGTTCATTCCGGCAGGGCACTGACAGACTGCAGGGTTCTGGATATTTTTTGCCCCACGAGGGAGGATTATAAATAGTCGCGGGTTGGTGTTTCGTTTATGGGCTAAAGCCCGAGTTAGTTAAAGTCCTTTACCCCCCGGCATGAATGCCGGGGTAAGTCAGCCATTACACTTGCAATCCTTCAGTTACACTCCCATCCCAGAAGAGATCCCCATGGGAAATTGCCAGGGTAATTCACCTATTATTCTGGTAACCCCTCCGTTACCCCGGGATTTATGCCGGGGTAATTCACC
>CAZTES010000136.1:0-6683 GCA_964612275.1 uncultured Rikenellaceae bacterium | reverse complement strand
CTATTATTCTGGTAACCCCTCCGTTACCCCGGGATTTATGCCGGGGTAATTCACCAATTATTCTGGCAATCTATCCGTTACCCCGGGGTTCATGCCGGGATATGCCAGGGGTAAACCTGGTGACTCATCCGTTACCCCGGGATTTCCCATTGGGGGTCCCTTCGGGAATCCCGGGGGTACTGCGCTCAGCAAAAAACGGGCTTTAGCCCACCATCTACCGGCTATTAGCCCGGATCAATTCCCTGAATAAACTCATCGTATTCTTCCTGAAAAGTCTTCTTTCTATGGTGCTCTTCCTGATTTTTAATATATCCTCGAACATGATTGATCTCTGCATCACTAACTGATTTTACATAATAATCATCCTGCCAGTAGAATTTAGATTTGGTCAACTTATTTTTATTTATCCAATAAGAAGATTCCCCTTTAAGCAAGTGAGCTATTTTAGAAATATTCTGTTCAGCGTTCATTGAAATTAAACAATGGACATGTTCCAGGTGCCCATTAATAAAGTCCAGGTAGATCCCTTTAACTTTAGCATTCTCTTTGATATGGATAAAGAGCTTAGACCTGATATCTTTAGACAGGTATGGTTCACGATTATGAGTAGTCCAAACAAGATGAACCCATATTCTTACATATGACATTTTTAATAAGGTTTATGGGCTAAAGCCCGAGTTAGTTATAGTTCCTTACCCCCCGGCATGAATGCCGGGGTAAGTCAGCCATTACACTTGCAATCCTTCAGTTACACTCCCATCCCAGAAGAGATCCCCATGGGAAATTGCCAGGGTAATTCACCTATTATTCTGGTAACCCCTCCGTTACCCCGGGATTTATGCCGGGGTAATTCACCAATTATTCTGGCAATCTATCCGTTACCCCGGGGTTCATGCCGGGATATGCCAGGGGTAAACCTGGTGACTCATCCGTTACCCCGGGATTTCCCCATGGGGGTCCCTTCGGGAATCCCGGGGGATATCGTGCCTCGCAAACAGAGGGCTTTAGCCCTTAAATCAACATCTTCCCCGCAATTTCTTTAAGCAATTTCACAGCTACAGCTGCAGTGATTCCGTGCGTATCCCTGGAAGGATTATATTCTACAATATCGGAACCTACCACAGGAGCCTTCACGGAATTCAGAATATCTAGCAATTCGCGAACAGTGAGGCCACCGGGTTCGGGATGGGAAACAGCCGGTGCAAAAGCAGGATCAATGCCATCCATATCCAGGGAAATATAAAGCGGACCATCAAAATTCAGAGTCAATCCTGGTTGGTAACTGTTCATGTCAATTTGTTCTACATTGAACTTTTCAGCCTGGTCTTGTTGCTGTTGTGTTCTGGCCCGTATTCCAACCTGAACCAGCCTTTTCACCAATCCGGCTTCCAAAATCCTTGAAAAGGGGCAAGCATGAGAATATACATTCCCCTCAAACTCAGGATAGAGATCCGGGTGGGCATCAATATGGAGGATATTCAGATCCGGATAGCAATTGGCATAGGCCTGGATTATTGGAAAAGTAATTGAGTGGTCACCTCCTATGGAGATTACTTTTGATTCCTTTTCGAGGATCCGTGTAATTCCTGAAGAAATATCCTTCGGGTAACTGACAACCTTCAGATCACCCATATCTGTCAATTGCGGGTGATTCTCGAGATTTAATAATCCTTCCGTGTACCAGTTTCCTGCTCCGGAATGCAGAACTCTCCTGATTTCCGCCGGAGCTCCAGCCGTACCTTTCAGAAAAGAGGAATTGTCATCGAATGGTATGCCCAGGATAGCAAGAGAATCCGGTACCAATTTATCTGGTTTCATGTGTAAATAATTTATTTCGGTCGATTTCTATTTCAAGCCAGTGTTCCAGTGTGGAAATGACGGTTTCTTTCTGCTCGTCGGGCAGGTTTCTGATCCGGGTCCGGTGAGATCCCCCCGGTTTAACGATTTTGATCGAGTTGGTGCTTCCGGGCAGTTCAGCTGCCGTTGCAGACCAGGTATCGTTTTCACCATAAATGAAAATAAAATTGCATGCTGTGTGCCGGATGTAACGGTCCACATCCTGCATCAGGTCGTAATTATATACAAGTTCAACGTTCCGGGGAACAGAAAAGGTAAAGGTGGTATTCGTTACCGTTTGCAGCAGGCCATCAAATTCAGAAAAATCATACCCATAATACCCGATTTCTGTGAGTGCCTGGTAGAAAAAGGGTTCATACGTTTCAATTCCTGCATCCGCGAAATAATCAAATCCACTCACCCTGGAAAAGTGGTTGAACAGGATGGAATCCGGGCTGTCACTTACAGGTATTTCATCACAACTCCATCCCCACTGCCAGAAGGAGAAAGAGTATTCGAGGACGGAATATTCAAACGCTTCTTCCTCTGAAATGCGTGTAAATGTTAATCCATTACTGGAACAGGATTCCCGGAACATCGGGAAATATACCTCCTGATTTTTAAGGATCAATTCCTGAAAATCATGGATCTTCTGGCGGCACTCTTCTGTTCCGACGCTGTTCAGAAATTCATAGATCCGTGGATCCTCTTCTGAAAAATTCAAGGGTGCAACGTATGGTATTCGTATATCGACATCTTCAGGGAAAAAATAGCTATGGTACATGACTGTCTGTCCCCCTTTACTGATGCCGGTTGTGATCCATTCCCCGGGATATACCCGTTTAAAAAGCTCAATGATCCGGTGGTGATCATTGGCTGCCTGTTCAATGGTCAGGTATTTCCAGTCGATTGAGTCGGGAACGGATTCACCAAAATACCGGTGCTCCACAACAATCTGGTTGCAATTCAACAACCGGGTGATTTCAGTTGGCCGGTTACCTCTTGCATTATAACCTTCTGTTACCAGTACAACCGGTAACGTGGAATCTACATATGACACATATATTTTTTGTGGGAACGTCGCACTCTCCGGGTCCTGATGGTCCAACGGTTGTTCCAGGGTAATTTTATAGGATGAAACAAACATCGAATCCCCTTCGATCTCTTTCACTTCGGCATCCGGAAGTGTATCCAGTCTCTCCTGCAAGGAAAGGATCCGGCTCTCGCAGGAAACAAAAAGCAGTGCATGCAGCAGGAAGCAGGCAATGAGGATCCGGGGTCTAACAATCAATCGTCTTTTCATGGTCAGGATTTTGTTTTAACTATATCGGTTTGATTTTTTCTTTTAACCATCTTTGCTCTTCCTCACTGAGTTCGGGAGATAACTTGTCATAAACCCGTTTGTGGTAATCGTTGATCCACCTTGTTTCCTCATCCGTCATCAATGATTTTTCGATCAGTGAGCTGTCGATGAAACAGAGTGTAACGGTTTCAAATTCCAGGAATTGTCCGTAGGCACTCTTTGCCCCCGGGATGCAGAGCATCAGGTTTTCCGTCCTGATTCCATATGCACCTTCCCTGTAAATAGCCGGTTCATCCGAAGTAAGCATTCCCGGTTCAAGGCTTACACCCATGTTACCGGATGCCGCTGTTCCAATGGTTTGCGGGCCTTCATGTACATTGAGAAAGAATCCGACCCCATGTCCCGTGCCATGCCCGTAGTTCAAGGCATTATCCCAAAGGGCTTTTCGTGCCAGGATCTCGATCTGGTATCCTTTGGTCCCCTCCGGAAACCGTACCATTGCCAGGTTGATGGTCCCTTTCAGGGCCAGTGTAAAATCCCTCTTTTGTTGCGCTGAAGGTTTGTTCAGGGCTATTGTTCTGGTCACATCGGTTGTCCCATCCAGGTATTGCCCTCCGGAGTCGAGCAAAAAGATCCCTTCCGGTTTCAGTTCAACATCGCTTTCCGGGGTGGGTTCATAATGGGGACTTGCTCCATGCGGTCCGTATGCTGCTATGGTGGCAAAACTATCGCCCCGGTAGTATTTCTGTTCAGCTCTGAATGCGGCAAGTTTTTGGCTGGCTGAGACCTCCGTTATCTTCTCTGTACCCATGGTATTTTCGAGCCAGATAAAAAACCGGGTCAGGGCTACACCATCCTTAACCATCACCTTTCTGATGTGTCCGATTTCTGTTTGGTTTTTTACTGCTTTCAAGCGGACCGGCAAGCTCATTCCCTCTTTGATGCTGATCCGATCAGGGATGGAATGATAGATCCAGCAATTCACCGTTCCCGGGCTGAGACAGATTGTTGCTCCATCCGGCAAATTCTGAAGGATATCGGTTATTTCCATGTAAGGAAGAATGGTCATTCCCTGCCCGGTCAGTTGCCGGTGAAGGCTCTCCGGAAGTTTTTCCCGGTGGACAAAAAGGTAAGCATCGTTCATACCAATTAACGCATAGCTTATAAACAATGGGCTATAGCGAACATCACCTGCTCTGAGGTTAAATGTCCAGGCAATATCATCGAGGGCTGCGAGCAGGTGGTAATCCGATCCGGTTTCAGCCAGCTTCTTCCGGATATCATTGATCTTTTCTTCTCTCGTGCAGCCGGCAAATTTCACTTCATGTTCAAATATTTTGGTATCCGGCAGCGGGGGACGATTTTTCCACAAGGGGCTGATGAGATCGGTTTGAGAATCCACCTCAATCCCTTTGGATTCGAGCTTAGAGCAAATTTTTCGATGCAATTCAATGGGAACCACCTTCCCATCATACCCTACCCTTTTGCCAGATGAAAGGTTAGTATGCAGCCAATCAATGAATTCAGGCGTATGGGGGACTTTCAGTTTTATCAATTGAAAACCGGTCCCTTTCAGTTGTTCATCTGCCTGAATAAAATACCTTGAATCGGTCCACAACCCCGCAAAGCTGGAAGTTACGACAACCGTCCCGGCCGATCCGCTGAAACCGGTCAACCATTCTATGCATTTCCAGTGATCCGGAACATACTCCCCGATATGTGGATCGGTTATGGGAATAATGCAGGCATCGAGTTGTTGCTGCTCCATTAATTCCCGTAATGATTTAAGTTTTTCGAAATGTTCCATTAAACGATAGCTTTTTCAATTCAGGATGAAAATTTGTATTTGGCATTTGAATAATACTAGCATTTGGGATTGTAATTTTGTGATTTGTATTATTGTCCAACAGTTTTCATGATAATCGCCGGTCTTCCGGCGCTCATCATTACAGCTGTATTCGCATCAAACGCCTCAATATCACGAAAATCATAATCTGTATGACCGGGAACTGAATCCACGTTCCACGAATTGCCTCCATCAACCGTTCGTACATAAGTTCCCCCACTACCCGATACCCACACGATAAAAGAATCAACTACAGATATTCCCCTGAAATTTGCTGTTGTTTGGAGTTCAGCTATGTCAAAGCCTGACAATTTCAGGTCATCCGGATTAACAGTCTTTTGATTCGTTTGATTGCAGGAACTGACAATGATTACAAAAAGAGTGAACAATCCTATTCTATCCATGCATTCGGTTTAAGGGTTGTGATGTTAAATTTATTCATTTTTAATTTACTAATTTTACATTCTCCGGATAATCTTTTTGCCAATGGAAAAAGCGCTTCTTGAAAGGTTTCTAAGGTATACGAGGATTGATACACAGTCGGATGAAAATTCCGAGTCTGTGCCCAGTACCAGTAAACAACTCGATTTTGCAAAACTCCTGGTTGATGAGATGACAGGCATTGGTTTACAGGATATCTCTTTAGACGACAAGGGATATATTATGGGAACATTGCCTTCAAATCACGTTAAAAAAACCCCAACCATTGGATTCATTGCCCATATGGATACCTCCCCTGACATGTCGGGTGAAAATGTCAAACCGCAGGTAATCAGGAATTATGATGGGAAAGATATCATCCTGAATGAAAAACAGAAGATCACTCTTTCCCCTGCCGATTTTCCTGAAATCCTCCATTACAAAGGACAGGACCTGGTTACTACCGATGGCACCACACTGCTTGGAGCGGATGACAAGGCAGGCATTGCAGAGATCATGACTGCCATGGAATATCTTCTCCAGCATCCCGACCTGAAACACGGGACCATTCGGATCGGATTTACCCCCGATGAAGAGATTGGCCGGGGAGCAGATTATTTTAATGTAAAGAAGTTCGGAGCCGATTTTGCATATACTGTTGATGGCGGAGAGATCGGTGAGCTGGAATACGAGAATTTCAATGCAGCTCTTGCAACCATTACCATACAGGGAAGAAATGTCCACCCGGGAACAGCAAAAGACAAAATGATCAATGCCATGCACCTGGCAATGGAATTAAACCAGATGCTTCCGGTGAATGAACGACCCGAATTCACCACAGGGCGCGAGGGATTTTTTCACCTGATTGATTTTAGCGGAGTCGTCGAACAAACAAAGACCAGGTACCTCATCAGAGATCACAACCAAACAAAATTCGAAGAGAAGAAAAAGTTGATTACAGATTGCACCAAGCTTCTCAACCTGAAATACGGCCCGGACCGGTTCAATCTGGTATTGAAAGACCAGTACTTTAACATGAGAGAAAAACTTGAACCGGTCATGCACATCGTTCATCTTGCAAAAGATGCGATAAGAGCTGAAGAGATTCAACCCATCGTAAAACCGATCCGCGGAGGTACGGATGGGGCACGGTTGTCTTTCATGGGACTACCCTGTCCCAACCTGTTTACAGGCGGACATAACTACCATGGAAAGTATGAATTTATTCCCATACCCTCCATGGTGAAAGCAGTAAGGGTGATCCTCCGGATCATTCAA
>CAZTES010000135.1:0-9309 GCA_964612275.1 uncultured Rikenellaceae bacterium | reverse complement strand
TGCAACAATTCATCCAGTTTATTGGGTTCCTGGCGGAGCAGGGCGGTTTTTTCATCGATCGCCCCATCCCGTAAAAGATCCATGGCGATTTTTACCATGGCGGCACCGGTTCGTTTACCATTACGCGTTTGAAGGAGCCATAATTTTCCTTCCTGAATGGTGAACTCCAGGTCTTGCATATCTTTATAGTGGTTCTCCAGTTTTTGCTGTATCTCATCCAGTTCTTTAAAGAGGGGGGGCATGGTCTCTTCAAGAGATGGAAATTTTTTCACCCTTTCCTCTTCGGAAACTCCCGCAAGTTTTGCCCAACGAAGCGATCCCTCCTTAGTGATCTGCTGGGGTGTCCGGATTCCAGCTACAACATCCTCTCCCTGAGCATTGATCAGATACTCCCCGTTGAACAGGTCTTCACCTGTGGCTGCATCACGCGTAAACGCGACACCGGTAGCCGATGAATCCCCCATATTTCCAAACACCATTGCCTGAACATTTACAGCCGTGCCCCACTCTTTGGGTATCTGGTGCATCTGACGGTAATAGATTGCCCTGGCGGTATTCCAGCTGTCAAATACAGCCATAATAGCTCCCCACAACTGCTCCCATGGATCTGCCGGAAAATCGCTTCCGGTTTTGTCCTTTACAGCATTTTTGAATTGAACAACAAGCTCCTTGAGGTCATCAACAGTCAAATCCGTATCATTCTCAACCCCTTTCTTCTCCTTTGCTTCTTCCATGATCTCCTCAAAAGGATCTATATCTTCTTTCGATGAAGGCTTCATCCCCAGAACGACATCACCATACATCTGCACAAACCGGCGATAGGAGTCCCAGACAAACCGGGCATTGTTGGTCTTTTTTATCAAACCTTCAACGGCATCATCATTCATTCCCAGGTTCAGAACAGTGTCCATCATTCCCGGCATGGAAACCCTTGCACCGGAACGGACAGAAACAAGACATGGATTCTCCTTGCTCCCGAAGCTTGTTCCCATTAAGGTTTCAATGTTTTCAATGGCGCCCTTAACCTCATCTTTCAACAACGCAACCACTTTCTCTTTCCCCGTACTGTTGTATTCGGTACAAACATCCGTGGTGATGGTAAATCCCGGTGGAACGGGTACACCTATACGGTTCATCTCAGCAAGGTTGGCTCCCTTGCCACCAAGAAGGTTTTTCATGTCAGCTCTGCCCTCAGCCTTTTTATCACCAAAAGTGTAAACTCTCTTTATTTGAGACATAATTCAAACTATTTTAATGGAAACTATATTTCAGCAAAATCGAGCCAAAATTAGTAATAATTTTTTGATTTGAGCAGGTTTGTTAATCGGTTTCACCCCGGTAATCGTAGCCAATACTCTCAATCCCGGATTTGATGCTGGCGAGGTCAATCTGTTTGCCGGAAATAGCGACTTTCCCGGTCGATAAATCAACATGGACTTCTTCAATCCCTTCAATCATTTTTATCCTGTCTTCAACATTTTGCTTGCAGTGGTTACAGGTCATTCCTTTGACTAAAATTTTTTTCGATATCATATGTTCCATATTGTTCGCAGAATAGTTACTTCCTTTCTCCCGGTTCATCTTTCTTTTTATGACTATTTTTTGGATATATCCGTGAATGATCAGCAGAACCAGGAGAATACTGGAGATGATTTTCAGCCATCCCGGTAAAATTTCGTGCGTGTGTCCCATACCATGAGATGCAATATCCAGGGGCAAGAACCAGGATGCAGGCAACAGATGATTGATTATTGTTCCGAATACCAAAGCGCCGGCAATTATCGTGAAAAGATACGTTAACAGCGATTTGAATCCCAATACTTTATTGATCAGGGTGATGGTGGCTGCATTGGTGGCTGGTCCTGCCATTAACAACACAAGAGCAGCCCCCGGAGATAATCCTTTCATCATCAGTATGGCAGCGATGGGAACAGAAGCTGTAGCACAAACATACACGGGAATAGCTGCAACCAGAATAACCACCATGCTGAGAAAATCGTTACCGATGAAAGAGGAAAAAAAATCATCCGGAACAGCAACAGAGATAGCGGCTGCAATCAGCAGTCCAACCACCAGGTATTTGGAGATATCCTGAAGGAATTCAACAAATGCATAACGAAAGACTTCGTAGAACCTGCCGGTTATTGCAGTGGGCTCTTTTGATCGCTCCTGAGCCAGGGGCTCATAAGAAGAAGCCGGTTTTCCGTTTTTTCCTACCCGGTTTGTGAGAAACCCTCCCAGAAAACCCGTGATCAGTGCTATTACCGGTCGGATCAACGCAAAGGGTAATCCAAGCAACGAGTAGGTAACCAGTACCGAGTCAATCCCCGTTTGTGGGGTTGAAATAAGAAATGAGACCGTTGATCCTTTTGAGGCGCCATGTTTGTAAAAGGATATGCCGGTTGGAATTACTCCACACGAACAGAGGGGAAGAGGAATCCCAAGCAGAGAAGCATTTATGACAGATGACCTGTCGTTTCCACCCATGTACTGACTTATCCTCTCCCTGGGAAAGAATACATGAAGCAACCCGGCAAAGAGAAATCCCAGGATCAGGTAAGGTGACATCTCGTTGATGATGTCGACCAGATCAACCATAAAAGTTCCAACAATGTCCATCATGCCTCAATCGACCTCCCAAGAAAAATGTTTGTACTGAATAACAAAATTACAAAAATCCGTACCCTGTTTGATCTGCTTATTTAATAAAAGGAAAAACAGGGCACGGCTTTATTAGGTTTAATTGGTTGATTTAAAGAGATTTAAAAATATGGCAATGTGTGGTTTTATTTAGATTGGGAAAATATCCGGTGGAAACGATTTTTTTGCAATAAACAAAACCACTCTCCTGTTCATGATCTTGGATGAAACTGGATAATGGTATCCCGGAGGTATTCCCGGTCAAGGTGAGTGTAGATCTCCGTAGTGATAATCGATTCGTGCCCCAGCATCTCCTGGACTGCTCTGAGGTCTGCTCCACCATCGATCAGGTGGGTTGCAAACGAGTGACGAAAGGTGTGCGGACTTATCTTTTTTTTCAGATTGATCTTGCGTGCAAGCTCCCTGACAATGGTAAAGATCATCACCCGTGAAAGCTTTTTCCCTCTCCGGTTCAGAAAGAGTATATTTTCCGCCTCTTTATGGATAACGGGTAATTTTCTGCGATCCTGCAGGTAGAGATTAATTTCTTTCAGGGCTTTCTGGCTGATGGGGACGAGCCTTTCCTTGTTTCCTTTTCCAACAATCTTCAGAAAACCAAGATCAGGAAAAATGTTGGTGATCCTTAGCTCGATCAGCTCGGATACCCTGAGACCACAGCTGTACAGAGTCTCCAGCATGGCTTTGTTTCGCTGACCCTCCGCTTTGCTGAGATCGATTGCTGAAAGGAGTCTGTCAATCTCCCCAACGGAAAGTACATCCGGGAGTATTCTCCCGATCCTGGGTGATTCAATAAGGGCTGTGGGGTCGTGCTGGATAATATCCTCCAGCAACAGAAACCGGTAAAAGCTCTTGATCCCTGAAATGACCCGTGCCTGTGTCCTTGGACTCATTCCCAGTTTGTTTATCCATTCGATAAATCCGTTAAGGTTTTTGAGTGTAACCTGCTCGGGCTCGATCAATGTACCGGTCATTTCCAGGTACCGGTCAAGCTTCTTCACATCGTTGATGTAGGCTTCGATGGAATTTTCCGACAACGATTTTTCCAGCCTCAGAAATACAATGTATTCATTGATAAGATTATCCCAGGATCTGTTATTCATGTTATATAACAATGTCAGCTTGATCTATCTGTAAAGAAACTACCTTTGTATCTATATCACAAGATAATTTAAGCATTATGAAAATCCAAATTATTAATGGCCCCAACATGAATCTCATTGGTAAAAGAGAAACATCCCTGTACGGTGATATAACGTTTGAAAGTTACCTTGAAAAACTGAATAAACGTTATCCACACGTGCAGATCGATTATTTTCAATCCAACATCGAGGGTGAGATCATAGATAAGATCCAGGAAGTTGGTTTTTCCTTTGATGGAATCGTGATCAATGCCGGAGGATATACACATACTTCCGTTTCCATTGCTGATGCACTCTCAGCCGTGGACTCACCGGCCGTTGAGATCCACATAACCAATATTCTGGGCAGGGATGAATACCGTCATGTCTCCTTTGTAGCTAATGCCTGTTGCGGCAGCATCATGGGATTTGGGTTGGATTCTTACAGATTGGGGATGGAAGCCATCCTCGAGATGAAGAAGTAACGTGGGAATTACTCCCCGGATTAAAAAAACAATTTTTTTAGTGCAATTTTGTCCGATTTTTGCATACAATGGTTCATTGAGTGCAAAAGAGTAGCAACTTCATCCAGTTATCCCGTTCAATATGATGCCTGTGACCTTCATTTTCACAATCAGTTTCGTATTGGTATCCAGTTTATCAGGACTCTTTCATCCCATTCATGTTTCTGTTACCAGTATTGAATACGTTGAGGACCAAAAGAATTTTTTTGTTTCTTTTAAAATCTTTACGGATGATTTTGAAACCATTCTTTTCAATAAATATGGCGTTGAACTGAAAATAAACGACGATCCAAACCCGGAAACCCAGATCCCCTATTTTAATCGCTACATTTCCGATTCATTTCGTTTCATGGTTAACGATGAGGGGAAAATGGATCCACGGTTTGAAAGAAAAAGAAAAAATGAGGATTCTGTCTGGTTATTTTACTCTTTTTCAGGGAATCAACAAAAAATTGAATCTGCCACGGTCCACAATGCGATTATGATAGACATGTTTGATGATCAAATAAACTTATTGATCTTCAAATACCTTGACTTTGAAGGAGGGTATCAGTTCAGTAAGGGGAAAGTGGATCTTAGAATCGATTTAAATCCATAAGTCAGGTAAAGGATAAATTTACCCGCTGGCCTGTCATGAGTTTGAGGAATTAAGTAACTTTGCCATATGAAATATCTGTTAGCAATATGTTTTGTCCTTCTGTTGATGGGGAGAGAGAGTTTTGCCACGCATAACAGGGCAGGTGAGATAACCTATAAGCAGATCTCAGACCTGACATTTCAAATTACCATCACCACGTTTACCTACACCTTAAGTGCAGCAGACAGAAACAGCCTCGAGGTAAACTGGGGAGATAATACCATTTCGGTGGCTCCCAGAATTGAAGAGGTTTACCTGCCCAATTTTTATAAAAGGAACAAATACGTAACCACCCATACTTACCCTGGACCGGGTATATATCAAATTGTTGTACAGGACCCAAACAGGAATTACGGTGTTATCAACATTCCCAATTCAGTAAATGTTGTTTTTTCCATCAAGACCACCCTGATGATCAATCCGGCTATTGGTTACAACAACACACCGGTGCTGTTAAACCCTCCCATTGATAAGGCAGCTCTGCATCATATATTTGTGCATAACCCTTCAGCATTCGATTATGATGGGGACAGCTTATCTTATTCCCTTACCGTTTGCACCAAGGAGGATGGTATACCGATTGAGAATTACACATTTCCGCCAGCCAGTGATACCCTTTACGTTAACCCTGTAACTGGCGATCTGGTATGGGATAGCCCGGTAGATTCCGGTATCTTCAATGTGGCAATGAATGTGGAAGAGTGGCGCAATGGGGTAAAGATAGGCAATATTGTTCGGGATATGCAGATTGAAGTATACAATTCAAATAACAATCCCCCGGTAAATCAGCCGATCGGTGATTTTTGTGTTATTGCCGGGGATACGATTGAATTTTCGATAACCAGTACCGATCCTGATAACGATCTGGTATCTCATACTGGTTCAGGTGGTGTGTTTCTTGTTGACTCGTCTCCGGCTCAATTTACTGAAATAGATTCAGATTCCGGTTATGTGACCTCTACGTTCCGGTGGGAAACCAATTGCAGCCATGTTCGTGAACAACCTTATTCCGTCATCTATAAAGTTGAGGATAATAACCCCGATCTGAGCCTGGTTGATATTGATAATTTCAACATTACGGTTCTCGGACCGCCCCCTGAAAATCTGACTCCCGTACCAACGAGTGAATACATCCGGCTTCAATGGTCCCCCAGCGTTTGTAATTCGGTGGCAGGGTACAGGATTTACCGGCATATTGGTGACTTCGGATATATCCCTGACAGTTGTGAAAATGGGGTGCCATCTTATACGGGATATCAGTTAATCGGGGAAACATCCGGTTGGACGGATACCGTTTACATTGATACCAATGAGGGAGAGGGGTTGCTTAAAGGAACTGAGTATTGTTATATGGTTGTGGCTCTTTTTGAAAATGGTGCAGAGAGCATTGCGTCGGATGAAGTCTGTTCGGTATTGATCGAGGGTTTACCAATCATTACCAACGTAAGTGTGATCGATACCGACATGGATAATGGTTCGATCTACCTGGCATGGGCAAAACCCGATCCGGACACCATCCAGCTGAAATACGGTGCCCTTGGACCATACAAGTATTTGATTTACAGGGCAGATGGTCCCTGGGGAAAGAGTTTCACGCTGATTGATTCCGTTGCTTCTCCAGACCTGGCAGATACAACTTATCTGGATACCGGTGTGGGAAATACAGTTGATCAGGGTTACCTGTATAAGGTAGTGTTGTACAATGATAGCCCGAATCGTTTTCCTATTGGAACCCCGGATGAAGCCTCCTCCGTGTTTCTTAAAATCCTTGCCGGTGATAACAAAATGATCCTCCATTGCCAGAAGAATGTTCCCTGGATTAATTACCAGTATGTTATTTACCGGTATAACTCCTTCACAATGAATTTTGATTCCCTGGATGTTACACCCGATTCAGTCTATATTGATCAGAACCTTACCAATGGCGTTGAATACTGCTATCAGGTGAAAACCATCGGAACATATAACCTGAGCGGGGTTCTTGATCCACTGATCAATTTTTCCCAGGAAAATTGTGGCACCCCAGAGGATAATGAACCGCCCAAGCCCCCCACTCTGACTGTGCAATCAAATTGTGATAGTTTGTTTAATGAATTGATGTGGTTCTACCAGGATCCTGCTGATGAAGAGGATGTGGTGAGCTATAACATTTATTATAAACCGTTGCTGGAGGGCGAAATGGAGCAACTGCCGGTGGAAATACCATCCAATATCCATACATTCATCCATGATCCCGGATTTACTATGGCAGGCTGCTATGCGGTTACTGCTGTCGATTCGGTCGGGAACCAAAGCGAGTTCTCACAACCCATTGTGTGTGTTGACAGTTGTTTCTATTATGAAATTCCCAATGTCTTTACGCCTAATGGGGATGATATCAATGATATTCTCTATTCAAAAGCAAACAACCGGACTATCATCCGGATTGATATGAAAATCTATAACAGGGCAGGAACATTGGTGTTTGAAACGGATAATCCCCTCATCGAATGGAATGGTACCTATAATGATAAATATGTCTCCCCTGGAGTCTACTACTATTTTTGCGATGTTTATGAAATGAGACTCACAGGGGAAGAAGTGCGTAATCTCAGTGGTTTTATTCATATAATTACCGATAAGGATGCTAAACTCCCGGACGAAAAATAGATTCCAACTATGAGAAGGCTTCTGACAACAATACCGTTTTTTTTCACTTTTGCATGTATCGTTATTGCTCAGGATCCCCAGGACCTGCTGACCCGTGGTATGGCAAACCTGCAAACGAAGAGATACCGGGAAGCTGTTACTGAGTTTACAAGATACCTTGAGATGGAAATGAGCGACAATCTTTCTGCATACCTTGGCAGGGCAGAAGCCTATCTCAGTCTTTCAGGATGGGAGAAGGCGATTGCTGATTTTGAAAAAGCCGACCAGATCGCTCCTGGTAGTGGAAACCTGGGCTTAGCCCGCACTTATGCACAAATGGGAAATACAAAAGAATCCCTTCGCTATCTCGAAAAGCACCTGGGATCAGAACAACGGGTATCCGAAAAGGAGATCCTGCTGGATAAAGCATTTGAACCGGTTGAAAACAGCAGTGAGTGGAGAGCCCTCTGGCGGAAGGATTGGTATACAACCGGTGAACAGGCAGTTCGCAATGTCGAATACCTTATGGGAAAAGAATCCTTTAGCGAAGCGCTGTCCATACTGGATGAACAGATCCGGCAGGAGCCGGAAAATCCCGTATGGTACCATTTAAGGGCTGAGATCCTTTCTGCACAACAGGAAAATAAAAAGGCACTCACCAATTGTGACCTGGCACTGCGCTATCAGAAAGACAATCTGGAATACCTGGAAACCAAATCAGCCATTCTCGTCGGGATGAAGAAATTTGATGAGGCATTGAAAGCGCTGAACAGAGCCATCTACCTGAACCCTACACAACTTCATCTCTATCCGGAAAGAGCGCTGGTGCATGAACAAGCCGGGAATTTCACCGATGCCCTGCAGGATGTTGACCACTACCTGAAGTATATCGATAATGACAAAGAAGCTTTACTTCTGGCAGGGCAACTGAACCAGAAGATCGGTAAACTATACCCCGCACTGGAACGATTCAATAAACTGATTGAACTGGACCAGAGTAATCCCGTCTATTTTATCGCCCGGGGCAAAGCGTACCTGGAAGCCAGTACATACCGCTATGCCATCTTCGATTTCGGAATGGCTCTTGATCTGGATCCCTCAAACGCTGATACCTATTTGAACCGGGGGAAAGCATACCTTGCTATCGATGATTTGGAACATGCCTGTTATGATTTCAGGAATGCCGCGGAAAAAGGAAATGAGGAAGCATCCGAGCTGTTTTATAAATACTGCCGGTAGAAGGGTATGGGGTGCAGGTACAGAGTACATCCGCCTTCTCCGCCAGCAGCCTCCGCCAAAGGTTCTGCCGATGAATGGCGGATACGGTGGACAGGGGAGTACAGAGTTAAAAGAAAATGAGACTGTGAGAGGGAGAGACGATGAGGTATGGAGAAATGAGAAGTGAGTTGTGAGAGATGATTTGTACAGGTGCTCAGTGCTGGGTGCTCGGTAAGACATTAATCGGCTTCCCCGGTTTTCTAACTTTCTGGAAAATCCTTTTTTTATAAACATTTAATATACAGTTCTTTGAAAAAGGAGTAGTATGATTACGGCGCCAGAATGTATGATCCGGCATTAGGAAGGTGGTTGGTTTAAGATCCTTCAGCTGATTCAGCATTCTCTTGGTCTACTTAAAGATATTGTCGAAGACTACATTGAAAAAGATCAATCAACGGGCCAATATTAACGGAGTGGTTGTCACTTTGTGACATCCCGGGGTTTACGTGCACAGGTAGAGAAA
>CAZTES010000134.1:0-9435 GCA_964612275.1 uncultured Rikenellaceae bacterium | reverse complement strand
CTCTCCAATAAGAAGGGGAAAAGCTATCAGATAAAAATTCCTGAAGAGGGAGGACGCACCCGGAAAATAGAAGAAAGTTCAGATAGCCTTGAATAACCCGGCAAAAATTGCAGAGCGTTCATCGGTTGATATGACCCTTGAATACGTTGATCAGATCAACGTACTCGGAGCCCGTGAGCATAACCTGAAAAATATTGATGTAGCTATTCCTCGAAACAGACTGATCGTTATTACGGGACTGAGCGGGAGCGGAAAATCTTCGCTTGCCTTCGATACAATCTATGCTGAGGGACAGAGACGATATATGGAAACCCTGTCTGCTTATGCCAGACAATTCCTTGGGGGAATGGAACGACCCGATGTGGATAAAATTACCGGACTGAGCCCTGTCATCTCAATCGAACAGAAAACTACCAACAAAAACCCGCGATCAACCGTGGGGACCATTACCGAGATCTATGATTTTCTCCGGCTGCTTTTTGCAAGAGCCGGTGTGGCTTATTCCTGGCAAACCGGTAAGAAAATGGTCCGTTATACCGATGAACAGGTCGTTTCCCTGATTAAAAAAGAGTTCATGGATCGGAGGATTATGATCCTTTCACCCATGGTAAAAGGAAGAAAAGGGCATTATAAAGAACTGTTTGAACAGGTCAGGCGAAAAGGATATCTCTACGTGCGCGTGGATGGAGAGGTCAGGGAACTGACGCCCGGAATGAAACTGGATCGGTATAAGACCCATTTCATTGAAATGGTGATTGATAAAATCAGCATTGAAGAACCTCCTTCCGGACGACTCAAAGAATCGGTTCAAACCGCAATGTCACAGGGTCAGGGTACAATCATGGTGCTGGATACCGCAACCGGAAACATCCGGTATTTCAGCCGAAAACTCATGTGCCCGGATACAGGAATATCCTATAACGAGCCGGCACCCCATACCTTTTCATTCAACTCCCCCCAGGGTGCCTGCCCATTATGCAATGGGCTCGGAACCATCAATGAAGTGGATATTCAGAAAATTATACCCGATCCCTCACTGAGCATAAAAAAGGGGGGGATACTCCCCCTGGGACCCTACAGAAATACCTTGATATTCTGGCAATTGGAAGCAATTGCCACCAAATATAATTTCACCCTTGACACACCCATAGGGAAGATCCCGAAGGATGCACTGCATACAATACTACACGGTTCTGAAGAATCATTCAAACTCGTGAATACCCCACTGGGCTCCTCATCCAACTATTTCCTGAGTTTTGAGGGAATTGTTAATTATGTGAACAATTTACAGGGTGAAAACGGAAACAGAAGAAACCATAAATCGAGTTACCAGTTTATTAAGAAGACGATCTGTCCGGAGTGCTCAGGACAACGCCTGCGAAAAGAATCCCTTTTCTTCCGGATCGGGAATAAAAACATCGCCGAACTGGCAGGCATGGATATCGATGATTTGTATAGCTGGTTTTCGGGATTGGAAAAAAAACTAAATGCCAGACAAAAACTGATTGCTGCTGAGATCCTCAAAGAGATCCTTGGAAGACTGAAGTTTATGCTGGATGTGGGATTATGCTACCTTTCTCTTAATCGGACTGCAAGAAGCCTGTCGGGTGGTGAAAGTCAACGAATCCGGTTAGCTACCCAGATCGGATCACAACTGGTGAACGTACTTTATATCCTGGATGAACCAAGCATCGGATTGCACCAGCGCGATAATAAAAAACTGATCCGGGCTTTGAAAACTTTGCGTGATTCAGGAAATTCAGTCATCGTGGTGGAACATGATAAAGAGATGATCCTTTCGTCCGATCATGTAGTGGATATGGGACCTTTTGCCGGAAGGCACGGTGGTGAGGTGGTCGCACAGGGAACACCGGAAGAGATTCATGCATTCAATACACTCACGGCTGAATACCTGAACAGGATAAGAACAATTCCCGTACCTGAAAAACGGAGGGGACAAAACAACGGAACCCTTTCCCTGAAAGGAGCCTCCGGAAACAACCTGAAACGGATCTCTGTGAAATTTCCACTCGGGAATTTTATTTGCGTTACCGGCGTGTCCGGAAGCGGTAAGTCGTCACTCATAAACCAGACCCTTCATCCGGCACTGGCAAAACATTTCTATAAATCAACCAAAGTAACCTTACCCTACGAATCGATCGAAGGAATTGAGCAGATCGATAAAGTGATTGAGGTGAATCAATCCCCCCTGGGTAGAACACCCCGCTCAAATCCCGCAACCTATACGGGGGTGTTCTCCGATATACGCAAACTGTTTGAACAAACTACTGAGGCAAAAATTCGGGGGTATAAGGCCGGACGGTTCTCTTTTAACGTGAAAGGCGGACGATGTGAAGGTTGCCAGGGTGCAGGAGTGAAAACCATCGAGATGAATTTTTTGCCCGATGTTTATGTCCTTTGCAATGATTGTAATGGAAAGCGATATAACCGGGAAACCCTTGAAGTAAAATACAAAGGAAAATCGATTAGCGATGTCCTGAACCTGACCATTAACCAGGCAGTCGATTTTTTTGAGAATGTCCCTGCCATTCTCCAGAAATTGAAAACCTTGAAGGAAGTGGGATTGGGTTATGTGCGGCTCGGACAACCCTCCACAACACTCTCAGGAGGAGAATCACAGCGGGTGAAACTGGCCACGGAACTGGCGAAAAGAGATACCGGAAAAACCCTCTATATTCTCGATGAACCGACAACAGGACTTCACTTTGAAGATGTGCGTGTACTGCTCCAGGTTCTGAACCGCCTGGTCGATAAAGGGAACACAGTCATCGTTATTGAACACAACATGGAGGTGATTAAAGTTGCCGATTATATCATCGATATCGGTAGAGAAGGTGGAAAGGAGGGGGGAAAGATTGTCTATGCAGGACCTCCGGAAAAACTGATCCCTCTGAAGGAAAGTTACACCGCTGCTTTTCTGAAAAAAGAATTGCAATGACTATCCGGGATGGCTGCAACACACGGATGGGATCTTTTTATTCACCATAACCTGACCCTTAGCAACATGAACCACTGCCCGGGGAGAATTCAGGAAAACAATTATTCTGCAGTAATGACTGAGGTGATAATTTTTGTCCTGGCGATCCAAAATCCTGAAGCCTGATTTTAGCATCCCATTTTTATTGCAAGAATTTGTATATTGATCAGGCAAACTTTACTGTTATCCTGTATTAAAACGATTACCATTATGACCGGAAATGAAGAAAAAATCAGGCAGGCTTTTGAAGCAAAAAACTGGAACGAGATCCAGACCGCTGACTCCTGGAAAGTCTTTAAAATATTAGCCGAGTTTGTTGAGGGTTTTGAAAAACTGGCACGCATCGGCCCGTGTGTATCCATTTTTGGCTCTGCCAGGACAACACCCGATAGTCCCTATTTCAAACTTGCAGAGGAAATTGCCTTCAAGCTTACCCAGGGAGGTTATGGGGTGATAACCGGTGGCGGACCGGGAATTATGGAAGCGGCTAATATGGGAGCGAAAAGAGGCAGAGGAAAATCTGTCGGAATCAATATCGACCTGCCGATGGAACAGGGAGCCAACCTCTTTATCGATCCCGATAAACTGATCACATTCGATCACTTTTTTGTCAGAAAAGTCATGTTCATGAAATATGCCCAGGGTTTTATTGTCCTTCCTGGTGGCTTCGGGACCTTTGACGAACTCTTTGAAGCCATTACCCTGATCCAGACTGAAAAAATCGGAAAGTTCCCCATTATCCTCGTCGGATCATCCTACTGGGAAGGATTGATACAATGGATCAAGGATGTGATGCTTGCCCGGGAAAAAAATGTGAGCCACGATGACCTCGAACTATTCACCGTTGTTGATACAGCTGAAGATGCTGTGGATGTAATCGACCAATTCTACTCGAAATACCTGCTGAGTCCAAACTTCTGATAGTTAATCAGTAATGGTTGGTAAATTGGTAATACTTGTTGAAAATTATTAACAATTGTTAATATCCTTTGTTAATAAATTGTTATTATTGTATAAATTATCATCCATTCAACCACCTCATAAATACAACATTATGATCCGTAGAAATATCATGTTCAATTTTTTGATCTTGCTCTTTTTTTGTGGATCCGTATCCGGTCAGCAGGTTACGCTGTCCATGACTGTTCCTGACCAGATGGTTGCCGGAACGACTGTTCTGGTTGAGGTCCAGGTAAATACCGCAGGTCAACGGGGATTTGCACGTTTTCAACAGGTACTGCCACCGGGGATTACCGCACGGGCAGGTCAATTGAGAAATGCTGACTTTTCCTTTGAGGATCAGAAGGTTCATCTGATTTGGCTAAAGATTCCGGATGGGAATGAGCTAACGTTTAACTACACAATTCAGGCACATGAAACCCTTAAGGGAGAGTTTACTCTGGCAGGCGATTTTTCCTATATTGAGGAGGATGATCGAAATGAAGTTCCCCTCTCTCCTGAAACAATCACCATTACTCCATCTCCGAATGTTGATCCCGGGCTGGTTGTGGATATTGCAGATTTCAAAGCGGAAGTAGCAGAACCTGTAATTACCCTCCAATCATACGATATTGCCTGCTACCGGGAAGTTCCTTGTTTTTCAGAATCCGATAATGCCTGGATTGTAAATACCCTGGTTTGCCCCGCTGAAGTGAAGCGGCTTGCCCGGGTGGAAGAACAGGTCCCCGCGGGATTTTTGGCAGAAAGCATAAACAGCCAGGGATCGATTTTTTCATTTAAATCGGGTATTGCTAAATTTCTCTGGATGGACATGCCTGAAGATCCCCTCTTTGTGATCTCCTATAAGTTAACACCTGAACGAGGACAGACTCTTGGGAAAGGTGCCCTGAAAGGAACATTTACTTACATGCAGGAGGATATGGCAAGAAGCATTCCAATCGTTGAGATGGGGATTGATCTGACCAATGTATCTGCCGGCGAATTAAATGAGATCATGGCTTCACTGGTGGGGCGTCAGGAGAGACCGGTGGAGCAGGCCAGGGAAGTACAGCAACCGGTAAGAGCCGAAACAAAAGCCGGCGTGATCTATAAAGTGCAGATCAGGGCTGCAAGAAAACCATTGAACATCGAAACAATCTTCAAACCGTATAAGATAGAGGGAGAAATATCCTCTGAGTTTCACGAAGGATGGTATAAATACACTACCGGATCCTTTTCAACCTACCGGCAAGCAAGACAATATGCAAACGAACTGTTGCAAATTTCCGGTCTGAAGGAGGTGTTTATTTGTGCCTATGCCGATGGTAAGAGGATACCGGTTAAAAGGGCTCTTGAACTGACCAACCAGGTCTGGTTCAGGTAATCGATTATCGTTACAGGCAATGATTTGAACCGGGAAGTATACAAATGAGAAGAACCATTCTAAACGTGTTGTTTTTTTCCCTGGCATTCCATTACCAGGCTAACCTTTCAGGACAGGTGATACCCGGGGACACTCTCTCCGTTGAGGAAGAAGCTCCATCCTATTTCCATTACAAACCGGTGATTGGCGTTGGCACAGGGACCTTAAACTTCTTTGGTGATGTGAACGACAATTTTCATACACCGGTCAGCGGCCAGTTTTTACCGAAAATTTCGGTATCTTCCTACCTGGACCAGGCGCGCAGGATAAACCTTGAGTTTTTTTACCTTGCAGGCGTTCTTTCCGGAAACCAGAATAAACCCGGGAAAACCTTGAATTTCCGGACTGAGGTTACAGACTTTGGTCTCGGTCTACACCTTACCCTAAGGGATTTCCAGAAAAGAAAGTGGGCACTCAGTCCGTACATTGGGATTGGAGTGGAATCTTTCCGGTTTAACTCGAAAGGAGATCTGCTGGATGCCAACGGATTACCCTATAATTATGACAACCTGACCACGAGGGATTATACCTACGAAACAGATCTCAGGGAAGCCGATCTGTATGGATATGGGAAATTCTCCGAATCCAGCTTCAGCATTCCACTGGATGTGGGAATAGACCTGGCACTGTCGGAACGGATCAGCCTCCGGTTTGGCACTTCATTCCATTTTCTCTTTACTGATTATACGGATAATCAAACCTCCGATGACCGTGGCTTATTTGGGAATAAAGGCAACGATATGTTTACCAATGCATATGTCTCTCTGCACATCGACCTGTTTAATATGCCCGTCATTATGAACCTTCCGAAATTGTTCGTCGAAGCAGAATTTGATGAAATCATGCTGGAAGATGAAGATGGAGATAAGGTCCTGGACTTTTTCGATCAGTGCCCCTTTACCCAGTTTGGGGCTGAAGTGGATGGGAATGGCTGCCCGCTGGATGGAGATCAGGATGGTGTGCCCGATTACCGGGACCAGGAATTGAATACACCCTACGGGGCTTTTATAAACGAGGACGGCGTTAGCCTTTCTGAAGAGGAAATCATAGCCCTGCTTACCCAGAAAGATGCTGTAGAGCGGAAAGAGGTAAGTTATTACCTCAACCGGCCAGTTATTTTTTCCAGGTATGGCAGGAGATCGGGAGAAGCCATCCCCGATAAGTTTAAATCATTTGACACCGATGAAGACGGAACCATTTCATTCGATGAACTGCTTCACTCGATCGATGCTTACTTTGATTTCAGAACCTTCCTCTCCAAGCAGGATATTTATGAGTTTATCGAATTCTTCTTCCAGCAATAATTCGTGATTTTCGGGACTACTCACAGTCTCTCAGTCTCATCGTCACACAGTCCCACCGTCTTATTTTATCCAGCACCTATTTTTTCCCACAACTCACCTCTCACCCTCCCTTCTTTCAGTCCCTTACGGGACGTTTTATTTATCATTACTTCATTACAGCCATTAAAATGGCTGCCTATTGCCTTTCTATCCCTACGGGATGCCTTCTCAGTCAAATCGGTTTTACTTCAAGATTCATTATTACTTATTCGATATTCGACATTTTCTTTGCATTATCCCGCACCAAATTTTACTCACCCCTTACAGTCTCACCGCTCACAATTTCCTTCTCTCATTTTACCCAGCACCCAGCAACAAGCACCTATTATCCTTCCCTCCGGTCCATTTCCCGCCTGGCATCCTTTCGCTTCAGTTCCTCTCTCCGGTCGTATTCCCTCTTCCCCTTTGCCAGCGCGATGTCGAGTTTTGCCAATCCCCTGTCCGTAAGGAATAGCCGCAATGCCACGATCGTTAAACCACTCTCTGTCCCTTTCCTCTTCAGCTTTAGCAATTCCTTCTTGTTCAACAACAACTTTCTGTCCCTGTTGGGAATGTGGTTGTTGTAACTTCCCCAGGCGTATTCGGCAATGTGTATCCCGCGAACCCACAATTCATGATCGATGAAGAAGCAGTATGCATCGGCCAGGTTGGCCTTCCCCAGGCGAATTGATTTGATTTCAGTTCCGGTCAGCTGGATTCCTGCAATGAATTGCTCCAGGAAGGAGTAATCATGGTAAGCTTTTCGGTTCTTTATGGAGATGTTAGGATGCATTGAATTTCCGTTTTTATTGGCAGGTCTTACAGGGCAGACTGGAATCCTCAGGATTACATCATCCCGGTCAGATAAGGGTATTCATTCCATAGGAGACAAACAAGCTGGTTGATAGTGCTCCAAGCCCCGTGATTAACAGGGCATATACAACCAGGATTGTCAGGGAACAGATGATCCCGTAGATTAGCCGGCTCTCTTTTGGTGTTTCCATCATCGGACCCAACCCCATCCATAAAACATAGACGGAATAGAGGCCAAAAATGACAATAAAATAGAGTGGTAAAAGCAGGCTGGCGATGGAATGAGTGATGAATACAGCTGTATAAGAGTAAGTTGCCAGTTTAAAGGACGATGTAAAGTCCTTTTTTGATTCAAACCTTGGTGCCAGTTCATTGATGATCCAAGCCGAAATGTATATGGATAAAAAAGCCCCGAGCGAATTGACCACCGCACCAAGCACCATGATGCTGACGGTTACATAATTTCTGAACAGGAAAATTCCAAGGAAGGTGGTTATTGCCAGTAAAAAGATAAAAGGCAGCAGGTAATTCCTGATCACTACGGATCGGTTAGCCTGCTCTTCTTTAATAACCTGCCATTCTTCAACCGGACTGGTAATAAAATTCCTTGCTCGCAGGAAACATTCAATAAGATCCATCTGGCTTCTGTTACATTAAGTTTAGCAAATTTAATTATTTTTATCTAACTCCTTTTACCAAAAAGTAACAACCGGCTCATGGTTCAACCCGGGGAACATACCCCACCTGCGTATAATCTTATCTGTGTCCTGGGACCTACTGCTTCCGGGAAAACCAGGTTAGCCTCGCTTCTGGCATCCGGAATAGGGGGTGAAATCATCAGTGCCGATTCCCGCCAGGTATATCGTAACATGGACCTGGGTACCGGGAAGGATTATGCCGATTACCGGGTTGGCAACAGATCCATCCCGGCTTACCTGATCGATATTGTGGATGCCGGTTACAATTACAACGTGTACGAATACCAGAAGGATTTTATTCCGGTCTTTCGCCAGGTGACGGCAAGGGGTAACATGCCCGTCCTGTGTGGCGGATCAGGGATGTACCTGGAAGGCATCCTGAGAGCGTTCCGGCTGATTAACGTACCTCCCGATAACCAGCTGCGAAAAAACCTGGCAGGGAAATCCATGGAAGAACTGACCTCCATCCTATCTTCCTTCAAAAAGCTGCATAACATAACGGATACCAGCACAAGAAAAAGAGTCGTACGGGCGATTGAAATCGAAAAATACTATGCTGCACATCCCGAATCAGAACATGATTTTCCCCAAATCTCACCTGTGGTCTTCGGGATAGCTCTGGATCGTGAAATCCGGAGGAAAAGAATATCAGAACGACTGATCAGACGAATGGATGCAGGCATGATAGAAGAGGTTAGAAACCTGCTGCAATCCGGGATCCCTCCATCCACCCTGATCTATTATGGACTGGAATATAAATTCATTACCCGACATCTGCTGGGTGAATATGCATACGATGAGATGATGAAAAAACTGGAAACAGCCATTCATCAGTTTGCCAAACGGCAAATGACCTGGTTTCGGGGGATGGAGAAAAGAGGAATCCCCATTCATTGGCTGGACGGAACCCTGCCATGGGAAGAAAATGTGGCGCAGATCCTCCAGACCCTGGAAAAATATCAACCACCCTCAGAATAAGGGAACTCCCGATATCGAATAGTTAATTGTAAAATATTAATGGTTAATAGTCAATAAGTTAATCGGATTACCTTCCAATTTTTTTGATTTTATTGCGGACTGCAGACTGTGGACTGCAGACTTTCATCCTCCTTACGCGTAATCTATGCCTGCAGGCGCAATTCGCAATTCGCAATCCCTCCCTTTCATAGTCTCCCCTTCAACATTCAATATTCTCTGTTCATTATTCGATATTCTCTGTTCATTCATTCGATATTCTCTGTT
>CAZTES010000133.1:0-9508 GCA_964612275.1 uncultured Rikenellaceae bacterium | reverse complement strand
GAGCCTGCCTGCCAGTTTACCCGCCGTAGGAGGGCAGGCAGGGATCCTCGAAACGGGAAGAGAATCGAAGATTCTCACTGTTTCGGGATGTGACTGAGAGACAGGGATAGTAGAGGCAAGGCAATGCCTTGTACTTTTGATACTCCCCCTACGTTGAAATCACCCTCAATACCCTGGGTTTTGTGCAAACAAAAAAATAGATCCAACTGCACTGTTGTTCAACGGGAAGACGCCGCCTGGAGCGAAAGGCACCAATCTACGATACTACCCTGCATTCACTGCCCTGAATTTGTTTCATGCAATTCTCCGACAGAATTGCCTGGTTTTTCATGGTAACTAAATGCTCGGAGGGAAAATTATATCGGCCTTTATTCGACTACCAACGTTTGGCCCCTCAAGGGCCAATGAATGTTAATTTTTTTTCAGCCCCAAGGGCGCGAAAGATAACAGCCCAGGGCAACCCTGTGAAATAATGTTCCGTTTTAGCACTATGTTCTGGAAGTAAAATTATGATTCGTTTAAGCAGGTCGTCTTGGAATATCTCTATTTCACAGGGGCCACCCTGGGTTAAAGGAACACGTAAAAACAGGTCCAATTGCACTGCGATTCAGGGGAAAAAACCTTCCCTGGACCGCAAAACTCCAGGCGCGAAACATAACAAAACTGCCCCGCAGGCACGCCTACGGCGGAGGTTGGACGTTGAAACCTTTTCAACTCCTTAACCTATTCCAGTCGAGAGCTATACCAACCGGCAAACAATAGATTCCAATGATTTAAAAATACCTGTGGGGAATCAGGTAGTTCTTCACGTAATCATGGATTCCCTGTTTAAGGGGGGTAAATTTCTTTGTATACCCGATGCTTGGCAGTTTATCCATTTTCGCCTCGGTAAAGTACTGGTATTTATCCCGGATGTCCTCCGGAGTATCGATGTATTCAATATTTTGTGGCAGGCTCATTGCATCGAAGGTGTACCGGACAAGGTCATTGAAGGTCCGGGCATTCCCGGTTCCAAGGTTGTAAATCCCGGAATTTTTCCTGTGGTTCATAAGAAAGATCATGGCATCTGTAACATCGTGCACATAAATAAAATCCCTGAGCTGTTCACCATCTTTATAGCCGGGATTGTGTGAACGGAAGAGTTTCATCCTGCCGGTATCGCGAATCTGGTTAAAGGCATGATAGATCACCGAAGCCATCCGTCCTTTATGAAATTCGTTGGGTCCGTATACATTGAAGAGTTTTAATCCTGCCCAGAAATAGGGTTTCCTCTCCTGAGAAAGCGCCCATTTGTCAAAATCGTTTTTCGATTCTCCATATGGATTGAGGGGTTTCAGCAGGCTTATCCGGTCATGGTCATCATCGTATCCATGCTCTCCTAATCCATAGGTGGCAGCCGATGATGCATAGACAAGGGGTATGCCAAATTCCACACATCGGTTCCATACCTGTTTTGAATACCCGAGATTCAGCTCGTCAAAAATCGCGGCATCGAATTCAGTGGTATCAGTGCGCGCTCCAAGGTGGAATATAAACTGGATAAACCGGTGATTTTCCGGGATCCACTGAATAAAACCGGAGCGGTCAACAGTTGCGGTAAAGGTTTTGCTTCTGTAATTGTTTTCCTTCCCCGGTTTGCTGAAATCATCAATCAGTACAATGTCTTTAAACCCAAGCCGGTTCAGTTTCCCGACCAGGCAACTGCCAATAAATCCTGCTGCACCGGTAACGATTATCATTGATTAATTTCTGTTTGTATTGCCAGTAAAGATAGAAATGTTGATCCAGGGATCAATCGCCATTTCGATAATATCCCGAATATACAAAATGATTTGTTTTTCATGGAAAATTTCCCGGAGGGAAATTGTTATAAGTTAAAAGTTATTAGTTATAAGTTAATTCTATTAAGCGTTTGGAATTGTTCCGGTCCATGGAGCGATTTCCAGCTGGAAATCGCTGTTGGACCGGAAATTTCTTTTGTTTATATTGACTTTTAAGACAGCCCTCTAAAGACATGCCACCCCTCTCTGACTCGTCACTTCTCCTCTTCTCCAAACACAAACTGCACTACTGTTTCTATCAGCAGGTCAGGCTGCTCGGCATGGAGCCAGTGTCCTGCGCCTGGAATGGCAATAACCTCGGCATATGGAAAGATCTTCCGGATGAATGGGATGTCGGAATCCAGGATGTAGGTTGAGTTGGCACCACGGATAAACAGGACCGGGAACCCGGTGATTTGATTTCCCCGCTCAAATTTCGATGCATTGAGTCCCTCAAGAATACGGACCAGGTCTTTACGGATCGCCTCAATATTAAGCTTCCAGCGGAAAGCACCGTTTTTTGATCGTGCAAGGTTTTTGAGCAGGAATTGTCTTACCCGTTCGGATTTGATCTTTGAACTCAGTTCACGGTTTGCCTCATCACGGTTGGGGATCTTCGACAGGTCCATATTTTCCATAGCCCGGATAATGAACAGATGGTCTGCAGCTTGAACCGATTCTCCGGAATAGCTGAAATAGGATTTGGGTGCGATATCTACAACGATCAGTCCATTAACGCGTTCAGGACAGGAAGTGGCGAAGAACATGATCGTTTTACCGCCCATGCTGTGCCCGAGCAGTATGGCTTTTTCAATGGAGTGTTTGTCCATAAACTCCGACAGATCATCCCTCATCAGGTCATAGTTGTGATGGTCACTGTGCGGGGATCTCCCGTGGTTTCGCTGATCCGGAATGAATACTTCAAACCGTTTCCCGAGTTCCTTACCAATTGTGACCCAGTTGTCGGAAGAGCCATAGAGCCCGTGCACAATGATCAGCGGTGGTCCTGAGCCATATTTTCGGAAGAAAAGATCCATATCAGATGATATGAGTAAAAATAGGTAAAATATTTTAGTAGATGAAAATTGGCGGAAAGGAACCAGGGGGTTAAACGTTCGTCGAAGATGTGCCCAGGGCAAAACATCTGCCGAAGGCCCGACTGCCGTGTAATGCTTCACAATTTAGGTAACAATGTTGTTCTTCTTATTTATTCTTCAGTGAGATTCTGTCTTGTTCAAATAAATTTTGATTTAAAATCATTGAAATACCCCGACAGGGGTAGAACAATGAATAAACATCGGTGACAACCGGTGGTGCTTTGTAACGGATGATTTACAACCCTAAAGGCCTGCTTGCTGCGCCTTCGCGTAGCCGCTTCGGCAGAGCAAGGCCGGGCAGGTATCCGGGGCTGGTCTTTAGTCTCATCTCAATACTGAAGAAATACACTGCCAGACGGGCAGGAGTTCGACATGCAGTATGGAATTTTTAGTATTCAATTACCCGGTGTGTTCATCCCCTCAGCTCATGCAGGTACATCTGGATGGTATTTTCCAGTCCGAAATAGAGGGCTTCGGAGATCAGGGCGTGGCCGATGGATACCTCTTTGATATGGGGTACCTGCTGTACAAAGTACCGTAGATTATCGAGGTTAAGGTCGTGTCCGGCGTTCAGCTCCAGCCCAATATCATGCGCCAGTCTGGCTGCATCGGCAAAGGGTTTGACAACCTTTTCCCTGCCGGTATGGTATCCGGCGGCGTATGGCTCGGTATACAACTCAACCCGGTCGGTCCCGGTCTCCGCAGCATGGTTGATCAATTCAGAAGTAGTGTCAATGAAGAGGGAGGTCCGGATATCATGGGCCTTGAACTCAGCGATCACCTCCTTTAGAAAAGAGAGATTCCGGATGGTATCCCACCCGGCATTCGAGGTCAGGACATCGGGAGGGTCGGGGACCAGCGTCACCTGGTGAGGCAACACCTCCAGCACCAGGTCAATGAACTTTTTTGTGGGATAACCTTCGATGTTGAATTCAGTGGTGATCACCGGTTTAATATCACGGACATCCCGGTAACGGATATGCCTTTCATCCGGCCTGGGATGGACCGTTATGCCCTGTGCACCATAGTCCTGGCAGTTAACAGCCGCTTCCAGCACATTGGGGATATTTCCTCCCCGTGCATTCCGGAGGGTGGCAATCTTGTTGATGTTTACACTGAGTCGGGTGGTGTTCATAATTAAATATTTTTCATTGAATTAGTTGTGCAAGCAGGAGTGAGCAGGGAACAGTCCCGAAAATCACCCCTACGGGGATTGATTTTCGAGAATCCTCGAAACGGTAAGAGAATTAAAAATTCTTGCCGTTTCGGGATGAGCAGTGAACAGTGCCTGCCTGACGGCAGTCAGGAGTTATGAATAGTGAACTACTGGCCGCTTACTAGCCATGCGCTACTAAATCTCCAAGTCCCAACAAAAATCTTATTTATCAAGTTTTCAAATTATTCTTTATAATGTATTAGTTCTAAAATTTTGTATTTTTAGGCAAAATTAACCTATTTTTCAAGAAGGTTTATACAGATGCTGGCAAAAGATCTATTGTCCGAAGTTGTCCCTTCCCTGAAAACCTCCGACACCGGCTTACAGGCGTTGAGCTGGATGGAGATCTTCCGGATCTCTCACCTGCCCATCGTGAACAACAAGGAGTTTCTGGGACTCATCTCCGATACCGATATCTATGACCTGAATTTGGCAGATGAACCCATCGGGAACCATAACCTTTCACTCTTCAGCCCCTATGTCACAAGTGATCAGCATATTTTCGAAGTGATCGAGCTGGTTTCGCGCCTGAAACTGACGATTGTACCCGTTCTGAACCAGGAAAAACACTACCTGGGACTGATTACCATGAATGATCTGATACAACGTTTTGCTAACCTTGCCGGGCTGAAAGATCCCGGGGGGATCATCGTGCTGGAACTGCATCAGAACGACTATGCCCTTTCCCAGATTGCCCAGATCGTAGAGGGGAACGATGCCAAGATATTGGGACTGTACCTTAGCTCGTCCGACGAATCGATGAAGATGGAGCTGACACTAAAAATTAACCGGACGGATCTGTCAGCCATCATCCAGACTTTCAACCGTTTTAACTATATCATTAAAGCATCATACCATGAAGATGAGGATATGGACAGTTTTTATACGAGCCGGTATGAATCGTTTATGCGGTATTTGAACATGTAGCTATGAAAATTGTCATATACGGTAAGTCTTTTGAAAAAGATTTCCACTCCTGCAGCAAAGAATTGTTCGATAAACTACAACAGAAGAGTGTTGAGATATATCTTTTTCAACCCTTTCATCATTTTTTGAAGAATAAGGTAAACCAGAATCCCGAGGTTACCGGCTTGTTTACCGAATATTCGGAACTCCCTGAAGGCATCGATTATTTTTTTAGCATCGGCGGGGATGGCACCTTCCTGGAGACCATCACCTACGTGCGGGATTCAAAAGTCCCGGTTGTAGGGATCAACAGCGGAAGGCTGGGTTTTCTGGCTAACATCTCGAAGGAGGAACTTCCCGATTCGCTGGAAGATATATTTGCCGGCAATTACAGTCTGGAAGAACGGGCACTGCTGGAATTTGAATCGCCCGGCAAACCGTTTGGTGATTTCAATTATGCGTTGAATGAGGTCACGATCCAGAAGATCGATGCCACCATGATCACCATTCATACTTTTGTGAATGATGAGCTGCTAAACGCTTACTGGGCTGACGGACTGATCCTTTCCACTCCCACGGGTTCCACCGCCTATTCCATGAGCGTTGGTGGTCCGATCGTGATCCCTGATTCCAACAACTTCATCATCTCACCCATTGCCCCACACAATCTGACAGTAAGACCGGTGGTCATCCCCGATAATAACGAGCTCCGGTTGAAGGTTAACGGACGGACCCGTAAATTTCTCGCCACCCTCGACTTTCGCTCAGCCGAATTCGAAAGTTCTGCAGAAATTGTGGTGAGGCGTGCCGGTTTCAAGATTTCGGTCCTGAAGCTCAAACATCACAATTATTACTCCACCCTCCGTTCGAAGCTGATGTGGGGAGCGGATAAGAGGAATTAAATGAATGTCGAATTTTGAATTTTGAATGTCGAATAATGAATGCCGGACCTCTCCTGACCAACCAAGTTCAAGTTTGAATGTCATACACCCTAATAACTCAATAACCCAATAACTCAATAATATTATTTCTTCCTATCTCAACTCAGTTTTCATGCCGTTTCCCTTTAATACCTGTTCAATATGAATTCATTCAATGGCCGTTTGGGGACATGGTGGACCTGTTGATCATCGCGCCAGTAGCGAATGTCATTCTCTTTTGCTTCTTCCAGTACGACCTTCTCCTTTGGCTTACCCAGAGCCAGAACAAGAAGAATTTCATACTGTTTGCTTAATCCCAGAGTTTTCCCCAGCGATTTACTCTCAATCGAACCAATGATACAACCACCCAATCCTTTTTCCGTGGCTCCAAGCAGGATACTTTGAGCTGCAATTCCGTGATCGCAGTAAAACTTCTCTGAAACGTTCCTGTCACACACAATAATGATGTATGCGCCGGGTCTTTCTCCAGGCTCCGGTCCATTCCAGTTTTTTAGATAACCTGCCCAGGCAAGGCTGGGAAATATCAGTCCGTTCTTCGCCCTGCTTGTTGATAATATGTATTTGAGGGACTGTTTGTTGCCTGCCGAAGCTGAATTCCGCGCCAGATCAACAAGCTCCTCCAGCATGGTCATTTCCACCAGCTCATCTTCGTAAAATCTCCGGTAACTGCGATTTTGTAAAATCAAATTTCGGATCATACTATTAACGGTTATGGGTTTTTATCAAAAATAACAAAATAATGTTTAATCCATTTGAGTAGGTTATTGGGTATGATTAAACTGGTACTCGGTCCTTGGTACTCCCTGCCCGACTGCCCGTCCGAACGGAGTCCATCCGGGCGGAAAGGACTCAGTCGCTCAGGCGGGGGTACTCGGTAAAAAAGGAATGAGTGACGCGTGACGCCATGCCTGCCCTGTGAAATAACAGTTTATACATTTAAACAGTGCTATTTAAATGCCTAATGCATTTCATATGCGGTTCGCATAATGTTCGTTGTTATTTCACAGGGCAAGTCGGCCACTACCAGCCTGAAATTTTCTTCGCCTTGTTTTGCATATAAAATTTTTTCCCGAAGGGATCCCTTCGGGATAGGGGCAAAGCCCCTAAGGTGCTTTGAGGAATGCGGTCCATGCAGCGTTTTCCTGCTAAATTGCAATGCTGTTGGACCGGAGGTATCTACTATCCTTATTGGGCACATACCATCTGAACAAAATCCTGTTTTACCTGTTATATATTTACTATTTGGAATTATTCTAAATAAAATTATACTTGTATCGAAAACTAAAAATATTGAGTCATGTCATTTACATTACCTGAATTAAATTACGATTACAATGCTCTTGAGCCCCATATCGATGCACGCACGATGGAGATCCATTATACAAAGCATCATGGAGGGTATACCAACAATCTGAATGCCGCCATTGCCGGCACAGAGATGGAAGGGTTACCGATTGAGGAATTGTTGAAGAACATTTCGAAATATCCGGTTGCTGTTCGCAATAACGCTGGCGGATATTTTAACCACAACCTTTTCTGGAAGGTGATGTCGCCCGATGGGGGTGGTGCGCCATCCGGAAAGCTGGCAGATGTTATTGATGGAACCTTCGGGTCTTTTGAAGCATTTAAGGAACAATTTTTGATGGCAGCTGCCACCCGGTTTGGCTCGGGTTGGGCCTGGCTGGTCGATCAAAACGGCACGCTGGTGATAACCTCCACACCCAACCAGGACAATCCGCTGATGGATATTTCGGATGTAAAAGGTGATCCAATTCTCGGGCTGGATGTATGGGAACATGCCTATTATCTGAACTACCAGAACCGCAGACCAGATTATATTGCTGCTTTCTGGAATGTAGTTAACTGGAGAGAAGTTGAAAAAAAATACAGCAAAAATGGATAAACGGACTTTTTTAAAAACGGGGGCACTGGCAGGGGTCGGGACTGTGATCTCTGCTCCTGCTTTTGCTCATAAGACATTCGGGATGAATCTTCAGGAAGACTCCGGAATTATGAATGATAAGGGAGAATACATCCTTCCCCCACTGGAATATGCATACGATGCACTTGAACCCTACATTGACAAACAGACCATGACCCTTCATCATGACACGCATCATGCCGGGTACGTCCGGGGATTGAACAATGCAACCACAAAGGTTTCAGAAGCCGTTGAAAGCGGAAATTTCGGACTGATCAAGCATTGGGAGAGGGAACTTGCATTCCATGGAGCAGGGCATATGTTGCACGCCATTTTCTGGAAAAACATGGGACCCAGACAGGGTTCGAGGAGCAAACTGCTCGATCATTACCTGCAGAAATCATTTGGCGGATTTGACCGGTTTTCCAGTTTGTTTCTTAATGCTACCCGCTCGGTTGAAGGATCGGGATGGGGTGTCCTGGGCTACCAGGTCGGTGCCGATAAGCTGGTCGTTCTCCAGGCAGAAAAACACCACAACCAGAGTCAATGGCTGACACTACCCATTCTTGTATGTGATGTATGGGAACATGCCTATTATCTCAAATACCAGAATCGCAGAGGCGATTACATTAATGCCTTCATGAACGTGGTGAACTGGGGTGATGTGTCGGAACGACTAGAGAAGATGGTGGGAAGCTTTAAGTGATTCGGATAAAAGAGTAAACAGTTATATGGGATAAGTCTGTCCGTTATAACAATTTCCCTCCGTTTAATTCATTCCATCGTAAATCCCAGTCCCAAACTCTCCAGTTTTTCATCCGTCGGTCTGGAGGTAACGGGATCCCAGCCACGATCAGCATAATACTTTGTCAGCAAATCATTAAATTCTTTCCGGTCGAGCACGGCACCTTTTCCTACTCCCAGAGTGAGGGGCTCCTCAAAAAATCGGTCGGGCAGCACATCATCTTCCCGCGTGAATCCCTCCCGGTAGTTGAACATTTTCTCCAGGTTAAATACCCGTTCACCGGCTTTCATGTACTCCTCCGTTGGATAGGAATGGCCTGTAATCATGGTTATGATATCTTCCAGTCCGTTTTCTCCGTAACTGCCGGCTGCGAAGAGGCATACGCCCAATGAATCAGCCATTGCATTGCTGTTCTGTTCCTGAGGATTTGCACCGTTTAAATGGCATGCGCCCCGGTTCGATGACACATAGGAAATGCCCATTCCCGGATTGGCATGAACATTATGAGCAGCCAGCTCGTGTCCCTTAACGTGAATGGCAAACTTTTTCGAATCCCTGCCGACCTCTTCCGCCAGCTTCTTCACACCATGTCCGGCAAGTTCCCCTATTCCTTCCCGGTAGGTAATCTTTTGAAGCAGATCCAGCACTGCATCTACATTTCCCCAGGTAAGATCAATACCATCCAGGAAATCCTTATCGATATACCCTTTTTCATAGGCTTCCATCAGGAAGCCGATGGCATTTCCGGAGGCGATGATATCGATCCCATAGTCATCACCCATATAGATCTCTTTCAGCAGTCCTTCCAGGTTACTTATCAGCAGGTTGGAACCATACATGGTCCCGGTTTCATATTCCGGTC
>CAZTES010000132.1:0-9569 GCA_964612275.1 uncultured Rikenellaceae bacterium | reverse complement strand
ATGATCGATGCCCTGTTCGCCTGCGAAAACCCAAATTATTCTCCATCCGGGAAACCGGTATTGACTATCCTGGCTATCCAGGAGATCGAGGATCTGCTCAAAACCTGACAAATTGTCCAATACTGCATTTTCTTCCGGAATTTATATCTTTGGCTCGAGTATTGCGGAAATAAAAACCCGATTATCAGGCAAGCGGAAAGCGTATGAATGATTACAAACGAAGAAGATTGGGAGCCATCCCACCGGTAGTTAAGAACCTGATCCTGATTAACGTGATCCTGTTCCTTGCCACCGTCGTGATGGAGGGGACATTTGGGTTTGACCTTTCGCAATACCTTGCACTATTTCATATCAAATCCGAATATTTCAGACCCTACCAGTTCGTAACCCACATGTTCATGCACGGTGGAACCATGCACATTTTCTTCAACATGTTTGCCCTCTGGATGTTTGGACGGGTTCTGGAGAGTGTATGGGGTCCCAAGAGATTCTTTATATACTATATGATTACAGGCTTGGGGGCTGCCTTGGTTCACATGACCGTGTTGTACATTCAGTACAAATCGCTTGAAGCACAAATGAGCCAGGAGCAAATGGAGATGGTTCTTTCTGAAGGGTACCGGATATTCGGCCAGAATCAAAACTTTGTCGATCCCCAGATGGGGCAAATGAATATGATGTTGAATACCAGAACTGTGGGAGCTTCCGGAGCGGTTTTTGGAGTTTTGCTGGCCTTTGGTATGCTGTTCCCCAATACCCAGCTGATGTTACTTTTCCCGCCTATCCCTATCCGGGCAAAATATTTTGTTCTCATTTATGGGGGTATTGAATTGTTCTTAGCCTTCAGTCAGCCAGGAAGTCACATCGCTCATTTTGCACATCTGGGAGGTATGTTGTTCGGATTCCTGCTCATCCAGTTCTGGAAAAAAGATCGTGGGAAGTTTTATTAGTATGAGAAGATGAACCTGATTGATGAAATAAAGGCATCCTTCAAAGAAGGAAGTACACTGACGAAACTGATATACCTGAATCTGGGCGTTTTTCTTGCGGTGAAAATCGCCCAGATATTCTTTATCCTCTTTGACGCACCACAGGGCTTCGAATCCTTGCTTCGCTGGTTTGCCGTTCCCGCTTCCCTGCCTGATCTTATCAGAAAACCCTGGACCCTGATTACCTACATGTTCCTGCATGAGGGTTTTTTGCATATCCTTTTTAACATGCTCTGGTTATTCTGGTTTGGCAGGATCTTCCTTGAATACCTGGACCAGAAAAAACTGGTCAGTGTTTATCTTCTGGGGGGAATTGTGGGAGCAATTCTATATATCATTTCTTTCAACCTGTTTCCAGTATTTAAAAGCGTGCTTACCGAATCGGTGGCTTTGGGGGCTTCAGCATCCGTTATCGCTGTAGTCATCGCAATTGCTGCTTACGTTCCCAATCATACTGTTTACCTTATGTTCATTGGCCCCGTTAAGATAAAATACATCGGTATCATCATCTTCATTGTTACATCAGTGCTTGACTTTTCCACCAATACCGGAGGGAAAATTGCACACATTGGAGGGGCTATCCTGGGATTCATTTACACAAGCCAATTCCGGAAAGGGACAGACATCGGAAGATGGATCAACCGGTTAATCGATCAGGCTGTCACGTTTCTCAAACCGGGAAAAAAAATGAAAGTTACTCATAAGAAACCCACCACCGACTATGAGTACAATATGAAGAAGGCAAAGGAACAGGAGGAGATTAACCGGATATTGGATAAGATCTCCAAAGGAGGATATGAGAGCCTGACTAAAGATGAGAAAGAGACACTCTTCAAAGCCAGCAATAAATAGGTTCCTTTCGGTAAAAAATCCCTCTCCTACTCCAAAAAGCACCATTTACCCTGTTAATATTACTGTTAATAAAAATTATCCTCTGGGAAATCCCTTTTCCGAATACGTTTCGTAAATTAGTCTTGCACCATTCCGTATCCTTTGAAAAAGGCAGTAAAAAAAACGCTACTCCTCCTGAATTGTGTTCTTGCAGGATCTCTTCTACTGGCATATCTGTCTGTATATATTAGTCCTGAGGATTTCTGGCCTCTTGCTTTTTTCGGTCTCGCTTACCCTATCCTGTTGCTCCTCAATCTGTTGATGGTTATCCTGTGGGCCTTCCGAAAAAATAAATTCATATTCATTTCTGTTTTGACCATATTTCTGGGTTCAGGGCATATCCGGAACTTTATTCAAATTCCCGTTTTTGAGAAGAGGGATGCTCTTGAAAGCAGCAATGATTCTACCTGTGAAGGCCCACTCTTCCGGCAGGAGCCCATTGTATTTCTCTCCTATAACGTGCGGTTGTTTGATTACTATCACTGGTCTGATGATCCGGCTGCAGGTAAAATGATTTTCGACCTGATCGCGGATACCGATCCCGGAATTCTCTGTCTTCAGGAAATCTATACTCCGGTTGAAGGAGAAATTTCCTTCCTCTCCCAACGGGATGGAACCGGAAAATATGACTACTCGCAAATTGCCTATGCAAAAGGAAGTAGTTTAATCGGCAGGTACGGGATTGCAACGTTAAGTGATTTCCCGGTTGTAAACAGCGGTGAACTCAGATTTCCAGGCACATACAACCTGGCGATCTTTACCGACCTGAAAATTCACAACGATACCATTCGAATATACAACACCCATTTGCAGTCCATTCGATTGCGAAAAAGAGAGTATGACCTGATGAAGATGCTGAATTCAGGGGAGGAAGAGGCAATGAATGAGATCAAAGACATTTCCACCCGTTTAAAATATGCGTTCCGCAAAAGGGCTCACCAGGCGGAAATCCTGTCCGATCACATCCATGAATCCCCCTGGCCGGTCATTGTATGCGGTGACTTCAATGACACACCGGTTTCCTACACTTATCATAAGATCAGGGGAGATCTTGTGGATGCATTTATTGAATCGGGAAGGGGAATCGGTAATACCTATTCCGAAATGTTCCCCTCTTACCGGATTGATTACATCTTACACAGCCGGAACCTGAAATCCGTGGGATTTGAAACGATACGTGTTGATTATTCAGACCACTTCCCGGTATGTTGCAGGTTTGACATTTAAAAAGGCAGGTGGTCAAGATCCACGTTCCCGCCGGTGAGCATGATTCCCAACCGTTTATTTTTGAACCTCTCTCTATTGCCCAATACGATAGCCAGAGCAACTGCCGAGGATGGTTCAATGATGATCTTCATTCGTTCCCAGACCATGCGCATCGCTTCAACGATCTGATCCTCAGAAGCGGTGATGATATCATGGACCTTCTCACGGATAATTCCGAAGGTTAAGGGGCTGAGAGATGTAAGTAATCCATCAGCAATGGTATTGGGATTGACAGAGGGATGCAGGGTCCCTGTTTTGAATGACCGGTATGCATCATCTGCATTTTCAGGCTCGGCTGCAATAACCTTTGTCTGTGGTTTCTTTTCATGAATAACGGTAGCTGTTCCACAGATCATTCCTCCGCCGCCGACCGGAGCAATGATATAATCGAGATCATCCACCACCTCAAGCAACTCCAGTGAAGCGGTGCCCTGGCCGCTGATCACACGAACATCATTAAATGGATGAATAAACACAGCATCTGTTTTTTCCACTACCTGTTGCAACGTCTCTTCTCTTGACGCAAGTGTGGATTTACAATAGGTGACCTCTGCCCCGTATCCTTTCACAGCCAGCTTCTTGATATTGGATGAGCTATCCGGCATCACAATATAGGATTTGATGCCCCTTAGTTGCGCTGCCAATGCCAGTGCAGCAGCATGGTTTCCGGATGAATGAGTGGCTACTCCACGGGCGGCTTCAGCATCAGACAGGGAGAATACAGCATTAGTCGCTCCCCGAAATTTGAATGCACCTACCTTCTGGAAATTCTCGCATTTAAAAAATAGTTCCGAACCGGTGATCTGGTTTATACTCCGGCTCGTAAGTACCGGTGTCTGGTTGATGTAGGGTTTAATTCTCTGACGTGCCCATTCCACATCCTTCAGGGCAGGGAATTGTAGTTTCATAAACAGTATTTAAAACGGGTGAAACAGTAAAATGGAAAGGTGCCAAAGAAGTCAAACCAAAATCGTTTTCCCTTCCGGGGTACCTTTCAAGATTAACTTATTCTTTATTCTTAACGTACTTGTCAAGCCATTGATAGGTTTCCCACAGCATATGCAATACGGACTCCCTGGCACGGTAACCATGGCTTTCATGAGGCAACATAACCAGCCTTGCTGTGGCACCATGTCCTTTCAAGGCACTGTAAAACCGTTCACTCTGGATTGGAAATGTTCCTGAGTTATTATCCGCGATACCGTGTATCAGCAAAATGGGAGTTTTCACCTGATCGGCATGCATGAAGGGTGACATGTTATAATAAATTTCAGGAGCTTCCCAGTAGGTTCGCGGTTCAGCCTGAAATCCGAATGGTGTAAGGGTTCGGTTATATGCCCCGCTCCTGGCAATTCCGGCAGCAAACAAATCGGAATGTGCCAGTAAGTTTGCGGTCATAAATGCACCATATGAATGGCCTCCAACAGCCACCTTTTCCCGGTCCGTGACACCCATCTCTACCGCTTTGTCGATTGCGGCAGCCGCATTGGCTACAAGCTGCTTGATAAATGTATCATTGGGCTCCTCATCCCCTTCTCCGACGATCGGGAAAGCTGCATTGTTAAGAATTGCATACCCCTGTGTAACAAAAAGAAGAGCCGAAGTTGAACTGACGTATGTAAACGTATAGGGAGAGCCACTTACCTGCCCGGCACTTGCAGCACTCTTGTATTCACGCGGATAGGCCCACAGCAGGGTAGGAAGAGGACCATCCCCGGAAGAATAGCCGGCGGGTAAATACAATTCAAAGGTCAGTTGAACACCATCTTTCCTCTCGTATTTAACCAGCTCCTTTTTAACATCTTTCAACTGAGGATACGGATGTTCCATATGGGTGATCCGGGTTAATTTGTTATTCCTGAGATTTCTCAGGAAATAATTGGGCGGTTCGGTTACAGACTGGCGATTTGTGAGGATAACCCCCTTCTTCTCATCGACAAACTCTTCGAAGGATTCATAGTATGGAGCTTCGGATCTCCAGAGCCTGGCGGTTTCCCCTGTTGAAATGGTGTATTTGTCCAGGAACGGACGGTTTCCTTCCGGAGAAGCACCGCGTCCTGAAAGGTAGAGTGATTTTCCCTTGTCCGTAAACAGAAGTACATTCCGGCCATACTTGTTTTCCCTGGTGACAAAAGAACCGGGATCATTATACCGGTCTTCCGATGATCGATCAAAAATTACTTTTTTGGTCATTCCCGGGGATGAGGGATCAAAGGAACTGGTGATTCTTTGTCTGGTTTTCTGCCAACGCTCTGTCACAAGGGCAAAATTTTCATTCCCCCAGGTTATTCCCGAATAGCGCAATTTTGTGGTCAATAATTCCCTGGTTTCTCCTGAAAAGGGTGCTTCAAGGTAAAACACCTTATCCCGTACTTCAGCTTCCAGCTGGGGGTCACCACCATCCTGAGCCTCCACCCAACAAACCGTAGCGGGAACATCAGATCGCCAGCTAAAATACCGTGGACCTGTCTGTACCGCATTAAACCCTTTCGGAATGTCTTCCGTTAACGGGATGCTGGCTAACCGGTGTATCAATTTGCCCTGCATATCCCATATTTCAACCGTCTGGGGAAAGCGGTAATATGGAACGAGATAAGAGAAGGGCTTTTGGATCTGTTCCACTAAAAGATAGTTCCCATCCGGAGAGGTGCTTATGCTGGCATACATTCCGGGTTCACCGATAGAAACAGCCTCTCCATCCAAACCGATTCTTAGCAGTTGCGAAGTGGTATAATACTCGAAAATCTCTTCATCATACTGGTTTTCCAGGAGGTCCTGGTATGTTCTGACTGCAGCCATTTTGCCAACTGTCTCCTGAATAACCGGACTTTCCGGTACCGGTGATTTAACTGGCGGATCACCTCTTTGGGGGACAACAATGCCCGCAATAATTCCCTGGCTATCGGGCAGCCAAAGAAACCGATAAAGCATCGCCTGGTTCAGCATATAATCCGTCAATTTCCTGGCTTGCCAATCCGGAGTCGATGAAAGCCAAAGCTCAATCCCCGCTGTTGTTATTAACGTGAAGGCAATATGCTGATCATCCGGAGACCAGGAGAAATTCCCGATTTTCGGTTTCTGTGGCACTCCTTTCACCCGGACTTCACCGGAGCCGTCAATTTTTTTAATGGTGATCCCTGTATAATAACGGGACCGGCTTCGCCCATTGGTTACAGGATCAATCCGTGTGCCTCCAATCCGTAATTCAGGGCTTGCTAGATCTTCAATGGATGGCAAACTGGCTCTGTCAAGAATGGCCAGCATATCATAAGCATGATTAAATACAATAGAGGGTGTGGGAGGAGCATCTACAATATCCACAATCTCTTCTGGCGGAACCTGATAGGTCAAACCGGCCTGTCCCGGAGCCGTTGTTGACCCCACAAGAATGGTCATCAGGAAGAGAAAAAACCGTAAGGTTAAGGATTGATGATTCATAAGGTATTTGATTTTAAGGTTTGTGAAAGAAAAGTTAAAGATAAGAAATCTTCACCTTTCCTGGTTTTCTTAATGAATTTTTACAATAAATACCAAATTCCATGTATTTTTATCACATAATCATCAAAATCACTTTTATGTTGGAGCAGATCAGGGATCGAATTGAGCAAGCCTGGGAAGAGAGGGAGTTATTGCAGGAATCTCTGACACAGGATGCGATCAGAAAACTTATTGATCATTTGGATCGTGGTAAGGCAAGGGTTGCTTCACCAGTCAATAGGGATTGGGTTGTTCATGAATGGGTTAAAAAAGGGGTGATCCTCTATTTCCTGATCCAGAAAATGGAAACCATTGACCTGTCACCCCTTGAATTTCACGATAAGATCCCTTTAAAAAAAGGATATGCCGGTCTTGGGGTCCGGGTTGTTCCCCATGCCCTTGCCCGCTATGGATCCTATCTGGCGAAAGGAGTAATCATGATGCCCTCCTTTGTCAACATTGGGGCATACATCGATTCAGGAACCCTGATCGATACCTGGACTACCGTTGGTTCATGTGCTCAGATCGGGAAAAATGTTCACCTGAGCGGCGGGGTCGGGATAGGAGGTGTGCTGGAACCTGTGCAGGCAGCACCGGTTATCATCGAGGATCATTGTTTCATCGGTTCGAGATGTATTATTGTTGAAGGGATCAGGGTGGAACGCGAATCTGTCCTGGGTGCCAATGTTGTCCTCACTCAATCGACGAAGATTATCGATGTAACCGGCGAAAAACCGGTCGAATATGAACGGTTTATTCCGGAAAGATCGGTTGTCATTCCCGGATCACGCACAAAAAAATTTAAGGCAGGAAAATTCCAGGTATCCTGCGCATTAATCATTGGCAAGAGAAAAGCTTCCACAGACCGTAAAACATCCCTTAATGATGCGCTGAGGGATTATGGAGTTCCCGTTTAATCCATTCTCAAAATGGCAGGAAACATTACACTGGAAGGAAAGTATGGCATAATCGGTGTTCAGATGCTGAAGAAGATTACCCGGGTCCTTGAAAAAAATCAGATCCCCTATATTCTTGAAGCCGGAACCCTTCTGGGTATTGTCCGGGAAAACAGATTGCTCCCCTGGGATAACGATGTGGATATAACCATTCCCCGCCAGTACTTGAACCTGCTTCAACGATCGCTTTGGAGGTTCTGGTTACTTGGGTATATCGTGAGGGTAAAGCATTATAAACGAGACCTTAAGTATTTCAAGCGGGGTGAAATAAGAATCATAAAAATCAAACATGTCTCACTGCAAAATTTTTTTAGAAAAGATGTCGTTGTTGATCTCTTTCTGAAAAAGAAAATAGGAAAGGAATATTTCTGGACCGTGGGAGCCAAAGCACCTGTTTTGAAAGCCGTACCTGAACGGTTTTATGACCATCATACTCAAATCGAATTCGCAGGAAAGCATTTTTCCGTTCCAGAAGATTATATCGGATACCTGGAATGTCATTACGGCAAAGATTGGAAAATTCCGGTTAAGGAATGGGATTACCGTACAAGTGATCAAAGTGTAAGAGAGATATTATAACCGTTAACTGAAGCGTTGGTCTGCCAGTCGCAGATCGTCAATGTTATCTACCTCAGCCCACCGTATTTCAGAAAAATCAACAACTGTAAACCGGAGTAATCGGGAATTTACAAGATTGGCAAATGCCTGTTCATAATAGACATTCGTCTCACCGCTCTCAATTATCCTGGCTAATTCACCGAGAATAACGGATCGAAAATCGTGATGTGTCAGGAAATAAATGTTAACCGTTTTATACAGTAGATCCGGATTAGCAGGACGGCCGGGCGTAGTTTTAAGAAAAATCCTCTCCACTTCATTGCTGCTAATCGTTACAACCGTTCCATCCATGAAAGGTTGAAAACGGCTCACTGCCATCTGGTTTTCGTCCCCCGAAAACAGGTCCAGTGCTCCATCATCAACCACGATATCGCCTTCAATGAGATAAAATCCTTCCTTTATGTGATGTTTTGCCCGGTAAAGGGAAACGATGTTGTTGGTGCTCTCCCAGTCTTCATTAACAACATATTCAATGTCTATCCCTTTCCATTTCTCTCCTACCGATTTTTTGATCTCTTCCCACAAATATCCTACGACCAGAACCGCTCGCTTAACCTTTCTTTCATCCAGATGATCAAGCATCCGGTGCAAAATCGACTCCCCGCCCACCTCGATTAAGCATTTGGGAGTGTCTGCACAGTGATCACCAAGCCGGCTTCCCCTGCCCGCTAATAAGAAAACAGCTAATTCCATTTGTTACATTTGTGTTATAAACAGTAATTTCATACTTTTTCCCATATTGTGGACAAAATTATACATCGTCAAATAATATTTACTATGAAATAACTGTTAATTTTAAAAACTTTATTTTTCCCGAATCTAGTCATGCCTGAAATCTCGGTAGTAATCATCACACTGAATGTTGAAAACACCCTCCAACGGTGCATTGAATCCATTCAGGGAATAGCCAATGAAATTATCGTGGTTGATTCTTATTCAACTGACCGGACTAAAGAGATTTGCAAACAGTATAAAACCACCTTTATACAACATCCTTTTGAGGGGTACAAACAACAGAAAAATTGGGCCATGGCTCAGGCAACATATGATCATATTCTCTCCATTGATGCGGATGAAGCCCTTTCAGAAACATTGAAAGAATCGATATTAGAGGTGAAAAAAAATTGGACGCACGATGCCTACTCATTCAACCGGTTCAATAATTACTGTGGCCAGTGGATAAACCACTCCAACTGGTATCCCGACAGGAAGATTCGCCTCTTTGACCGGAGAAAAGGGGAATGGGGTGGCATAAATCCTCATGACCAGTTTATTCTCTATAATGAATCCACTACCCGATATTTAAAGGGAGAGCTGCTCCACTGGGTAATTGACTCCTACGAAGCTCATGTCTATAAACTCAACCGCTTTA
>CAZTES010000131.1:0-9685 GCA_964612275.1 uncultured Rikenellaceae bacterium | reverse complement strand
CACCCGGTAAGCATATACCATCCCGAAGGAGAATACCTGAAAGGTTTGGTGCTGTATGTGGAATAGCTGTTTTCGTTTAAGCCGGGAACTGTGTAGGTCGACTCTCCTTGCCGAAGGCATTCCTATGGAAGAGTCGACTGTAAGGCGACTTAAAAAGCCGCCCTACATACACTCTCTATTACCCGGGGGTTCCGATTTATCGTCGCCCGAGCTGAAGTCGGGCGACGAGTTATTCATTCGACAGTCGTTTTGTCGGATAATCGGTTAAAGGGTGTTTCCTTGCTCCGTAGGTGCGAAACTATTTGCACTGTTTTTGATTTCCAAACCCATTTGGGAAATCCCCTTTTCTTATTGAAATAGTGTGTGAAAGAAATACGATTTCTGTATTTTTATTAACATAAAAGGTTAAATTTTATGAAATTTGATAACTAAATGATTTAATTTGTGTATTGTATTAAAAATTAGTTTTTTACAGATATTTTGATTTTACCCTTTATGGTATTATATTTGTATTTACTAATGATATATTACTATAAAAGGTAAACTTAAATTATGAAATCTAACGAAGCCAAATTACTGGAATATCTTGATGACTACGGACTTGATATTTTCTCAAAGGGAGACTTAATAAAAGAAAACAGTTTGTCTCCAAAACAGATCGAAACAGGACTCAGAAGCCTCATAAAACGCGGTCTGGTAAAAATCATTGAAAGGGGGAAATATTGCAGACATAATTTCAGGGATGAAAATGTACTCGGTAATTTTCTTGTAAAAGATGGTGGGATCGGTTACTGGTCTGCCATGCATTATCATGGGCTTACCGAACAAATACCCAATGTAGTATTTGTTCAAACCTCCCGTAAGAAAAAAGATAAATCTATTTTTGGAGTTAAGTACAAATTTATACAGGTAAAAAAAGCAAAAATAACCGGTTATAAAACCGAAGGATACGGGAATTATCAATTCAAAATTTCTGACATTGAAAAAACAATTGTTGATTGCTTCGATTTATCGCAACATTCCGGAGGTTATCCCGAAATTATCAAGGCTTTTGCACGGGCTGATATCAGTGCAAGGAAAATGGTTACCTATTGCAAAGCTATCGATAATATCGCCGTAGTTAAACGCCTTGCATACCTCACAGAATTACTTGGTAAGAAAAATATGGACTATTTTAAAGAATACGCCCTTTCAATTCGTAATGATAAATATAATTTATTCGAACACAACGGTGATGCTAACGGGAAATCCACACGTAAATGGCGACTGGTGTTGAACATGGAACAGGCTGAAATATTAAATATCGCAAGGTCATAACATGATAATTCAAAGAGAGCTGATTGAAAAAAAATTTGTTGTTTGAGAAAGCAAAACTAAAAAACATTGAAATCACTAATAATAAACAATTTGTAAATGAGGATAAATGAAAAAGAAACAAAAGAGCCTGGTCCGACAGTTTAAAATTACAAATGAGTATCAGAAAACTGCCTGATTTTGATGTTGCATACGACACAGTAATGTCTTTTATTTCAAAAATCTTAAGTTACTGAAGCATGGAAAAGCTCATTTCGTATAGAGGGATAAAAATGATAGTTGTTTTGATTGGGATTAAAAGTGTTTGCTCATTTGTGAATCCGCCTGGTATACGCCAGTCCATGGAAAGGTTTCCCGTTGAATACCAACGCAATTCGACGGGGATTTACGTGTTGTATAAAACCCTGGTTTGCACCTGCTTGTACAGGTTTATGCGGGATTATTCATTATCTTAGCATACACTGAAGAGACTCTCAGGATGGCACTGGCTTTTAACAAGGATCTGCAATATTATAAATTCAGCCTGTATGGTTTTCTTAAAAACCTGCAGTTTTTCGAGCCCTTTTTATACCTTTTTTTCCTCGAAAAAGGAATCACTTTTCTTCAGATCGGTACCCTGATCACCATCCGGGAGATATCCAGGAATATCCTGGAGATCCCGGCAGGGATCCTTGCCGATGCCTTTGGACGGAGAAGAGCCATGATCAGTGCGTTTGTTTTTTACCTGATCTCCTTGCTCCTGTTTTATTTTTCTTCAGGGTATCCAATCTTTGTTGTGGCGATGCTGTTCTATTCGTTTGGAGATGCTTTCCGGACCGGAACACACAAAGCCATGATCTTCGAGTACCTGAAGATCAAAGGATGGGATAATCAGAAGGTTCATTATTACGGCCATACGCGTTCCGCTTCCCAATTCGGATCTGCCATATCTTCCATTCTTGCAGGAGTTATCGTTTTTTATTCCGGCAACTACAGCCTGATTTTCCTGTTTACCGGGATCCCGTACCTTCTTGATTTGACCCTGATGATCACCTATCCCAAAGAGCTGGATGGAAAGCGTGTCCGGCTTGAAGGCAAAAGAATACGGGAGAATTTCCGGGATGTGATGTGGGAAGTCATCTACTCTTTCAGACAGCCGGCACTGATCAAAACCATCAGCAACATTTCGATATTCAGCGGCTATTACCGGGCTGTCAAAGATTATATTCAACCCATCCTGCAGGTTTTTGCAGCCGGGATTGCCCTTCACCTGGGAATCCGGGGAGAGAAAGCAACGGCAGTGCTGGTAGGCTTGATCTATTTTTTTATTTATATTTTGTCAGCTTACACTTCCAGAAAATCAGGAAGTTTTGCAGAGCGGTTTGCCAATCTTTGCCGCCCCCTCAACATCAGCCTGGTTGCCGGAATAGGACTTGGGTTAGTGAGCGGTATTCTGTTTACCGGTGAAGCAGGGATCATGGTTGCCCTGGGCATCCTTGTTTTTGTCGGCATTTACCTGGTAGAGAATCTCCGAAGACCCATCGGTGTTGCTTATGTGTCGGAGATTTTGAGCAAGGATATCCTTGCAACAGCCCTATCCACGGAATCGCAGGTTAAGAGTATTTATGCCGCCCTGTTGGCTCCGCTAATTGGATTTTTAGCCGATCAGTTCGGGATTGGTATTTCACTGGTCATAGTATCATCAATCATCATCTTATTCTTCCCGTTACTGCTGACAGGAAAGAAAAGGAATGTTGCGTAATCAGGTTTGTTTTATATTTTTGAAACATGCAGATATAGTAGAAAAATTTTTTAAAAGCATGAAAAACCCAAAATATTCTGTGTTCCTGATCTGGCATGTGGTTAGTTTATCCATTGCTTTCCCAGTAGTATTAGGGATCAGTCTTATCATCGGATTGATCACAGGAAGCCTTTTTAATGATTTTTCAGTTAAAGAAATTGGTATCGTTGTGAGTTATTGTTCCATGGGTGCAGGAATCGGAGGGGGCATAGGTTGGGTTCAATGGAAACTCTTAAAAAGGCACTTATCCGTTTCAATGAAATGGATATCCACAAGTGCCATTGCTTTTGCTTTGAGTGAATTGGTTGCCGGATTGGCACTTTGGGCTATCGGATCGACCAGGGACCTTGATCTGGATAGCCAGGGTTTGTTCATTTATTTTTTAATATATACAGTTGGAGGAGCCTTAGCCGGGTTAATGCAAATTACTCTCCTCAAACGCAAAGTCTTGAATCCCCGGATCTGGGTCATTGCCAGTTCAGCTGGCTGGGGATTTGTCTTCCTGTTTATGCTGTTTACGTATTTCGTTTATGTACATTTTTCGGGGACAGGGAACCTGGCCATAAGATATGTTTTACTATTGATTCTTATAGGTGGAGTGCTCCTTGGAGTGATAACAGGTTTGGGAATGAAAAGAATGCTTGATCAGAAAGATCCGCGCCTTTGATCGGTTTTGTATTGATACTACAAAATCTCTCTGATGCAGCCTGTAGGATTTTCCGGCTAATAAAAATCTCCTAAGAATACATTCCACACCTGAAGGGAATCGTTACCGAAATGTTTAAGGACTTTTTTGATATAAAAGTCCACATATCCTTCAACCGAGCTTATTACAAGCGTATCAGAGGATTCAATTCCCCGCATATTTCGGGTAAATACCAGTGATCCTTTATATTCCGCTTCTTGGATCCATTTGCTTGGGTTTGTTACAAGGATATTTTCAATTTCCAGCATAATTGAAGAAAAATCAGAATGTTGAATTTCTTGCCGGAGGTCATTCAGGGGATACGAACCTTCCGGATCATGACCGGTGATTTTTATATTTGTTTCAATCCCTTCATGCACAAACAGGCTCGGGATCATCTGCCAGGCCTGGTATCTGAAAGTAGTATCCAGTTCTTTGCTTGCAAACAGGGTCAGGTATTCGGCAAAGTCCAGCAACTTTTGCTTTGCCCGTTCTTCGAAAGCAATCTTCTGTTGTTGTGTAAGGTCACTGGCTTCAAAATTACTTTCGATCGATTGCCTCAGGTTTTCACTGGTTTGGGTTACAACATGTTTATTTGTCGAACTCACTTCTTCCTTAACATATTCCGCTTCGCTTCCTTCGTCTTCACAGGTTGGAGAGCCAAGAATTATCATTCCTGTCAGAATGAATGCAATATGTGTTTTATTAATTTTCATTTACTTATCAGGCAATTGTCTGAATCTGAGAAGCGATATTTTGCCTCCGGTATAAATAGTCTCAATGATCTCAATATTCTTTAAGCTGCTCACGGGCACAGTCAGTTTATTCAGGAATTCTGATTTATTGTAAAGTTCGATACCGGTCTGTTCCCCATCAAATACCTGACAGATATATGCACTGTCTGATATCATTTTGTCCAGCTGGGCTCTCCATTTTTCCCACTCTTTGACATTTGCTGAAGAAAAATAATGAATCATCAGGGCGTAATCATTGGGGTACATATAAATTCGTTCAGACTCATCCATTTTTTTCAGGATTCGGGTTATGGTATCTGTCTTGTAATAAGGGGCTTTCAAAACAAACCTTGTACTCTTTTCTTTTGTTTTCAGGGTGAAATAGCCCACTGTATCCAAATTCCTGTGAACAGGTGATTCATCTTCACTAAGAAAGATGATCTCAATAGCCGTATTCCTGATCATATGTTTTGTATACGCATCAAAAAATTCAAAACTATAGCTTTTATTTCCCAATTTTTTTACCAGCATGATGGATACCATCAGGACAAGCAGAAGGCCGAAAATTTGAAGATACACTCTGGATGGCCTGGTATTCTTGGTTTCTGCTTCGGAATCTATGGTATCCTGATTCTCATTTTTAAACTCCCTCCAACCACTGTAACCTGAATATCGGGCCAGTAAATTGAGAACATCGATCCGGGGAATTTTGTCATGGGTTGCCTTCATGTGAGTGTAAAACCACTTCTCACTAACGCGCTCCTTTGTCTTATCCAGCAAATCCTCCTGAAAATCGATTATATCCTGACCTTTCCATTCACGAATATCAAGGGAAATACCTGGATTTGAGAGGCTCATGGTCCTGGCAATTTCTTTTTTGAGCAAATCGAGGTATTGACCTTCCCTTTCCTTCATAAAAATATAATGTTATCGGCAAAAATATTGGTAAAACCGTTGTAAAATAATTTACAATTTAATTACAGCCGTTTTTCAAAACCTGTGTCATATAGAGGTGTATGTTTAACCTTTAACAGGATTTGCGTGGCGTTCAAATATATGAAAAAGAATGGAATATTATCGAGTATCTGAGTCCTTCTTTCAGGATATTAAAGACTATCCTTTCGATTCCCATTATATGGACATTGATGGTCTTCGAATGCATTACGTTGATGAAGGTACTGGAGGGTCATCCACCATATTGCTTATCCATGGAGTGCCGACATGGTCCTACCTCTATCGTCATATTATTCCTGAATGTTCAGCAGCAGGGAACCGGGTCGTTGCTCCGGATCTGATGGGTTTTGGAAAATCGGACAAACCGAAAAAGAAAGAAGATCACACCTATCGGGCTCATGTGGAATGGATGACTTTGTTTATTGAGTCCCTCGACCTGAAAAGAATTGTTTTGTTTGCCCAGGATTGGGGGGTACTTATTGGGTTGAGGCTTGCTGCCGAAAATCAGGAACGGTTTGCAGCCTTAATCGTGTCGAACGGAATGCTTCCAACAGGCGATCAAAATTTGCCGCTGGCATTTAAAGCATGGAAAAATTTTACCCGTTTCAGCCCCTGGTTTCCTGTCGACCGGATCATAAATAATGGAGCATTGAGAAACCTGGATAAAGAAGAAAAGAGGGCCTACAGGGCTCCCTTTCCTTCATCGAAATACAAATCCGGGGCCCGGGCACTTCCAGGGCTTGTCCCTGTTACACCAGATGATCCTGCTTCACAGGCAAACAGGCAAGCATGGGAGATACTGGAAAAATGGAATAAGCCTTTCCATATCGTTTTTAGCGACAGTGATCCCGTCACCCGGCATGGGGAGAAATATTTTCAGGAAAAGATACAAAGCGCCTGTCATCATAAGTCTGTCCATGGAGGACATTTTATCCAGGAGGATGCAGCATCCGAGCTTACTACCATGATCATTGGTGTCGCACGAAGTGTCGTACGAAGGAATGTAGAAAGTACCTGAATAGTATCTATCGGATATCAGATCATCATTTAAATTTTTAACCTTATGAACTGGAAGAGCAAGATCGAAAGCATCGGTGTAAAAGTTCCGGATAAAAAATTGACCACCAGGGAACTAATTGATAAACTGAACATTCCATGTATAGAAAAGTTTGAACTACTTACCGGGGTCAGGGAAAGAAGGATCTGTTCTCCCGGTGAAGATTCCTGTTCCCTTGCCGTGGATGCTGCAAAAGACTGTCTTGATCATTCAGTATATAATGCAGAAGATCTGGATATGATCATATGTTGCTCAATAACAAAGTACAATGGCCATCTGATACATCAATATGAACCGCCGCTCTCTATTTACATTAAGCATTCCATCGGTGCATCCGGTGCACTCAACTTCGATATCACCAACGCCTGTGCTGGTATGCAAACCGGAATATTTATTGCTGAAGATTTTATCCGGCGGGGGGTAGTTCATAACTGCATGATAGTAAGTGGAGAATATATCACCAACCTTGTTGATCATGCGCTGAGAACGGTTAAGACCCCTTTCAGTAATGAACTGGCATCGCTGACTCTTGGCGATGCAGGTGCAGCTGTGATCCTGGACAGGACCACCAATGAAAGGGAGGGAATCATAGTTTCAGGCTTTACCACACTAAGTAAGTACAGCCATCTGTGCATCGGGAAACATGGGAGGAGGTATGCCGGTGGGTTTATGAAAACAAAGGCAAAAAAGATACATAAGGTCTCGATAAGTGATTCTGTTCCTTTGGTGAAGGAGGTGCTGGTAAAAAATCACCTTACTTTTGATCAGATAGACTACCTCATCCCTCACCAGACATCCAGAAATTCAATTTTCTCAGGGGCTAATCATTATGCAAAGTGGTTTGGTCAACGCCCGGGCCAGGTGGTCATTAACCTGAAGGAGTTTGGAAATACGGCTTCTACATCACATTTTCTGGCCATGTACAGCTATTTGAATGAAAAACGATTTAAAGAGGGTGACCGGATTATGCTGCTGTGTTTTGCCTCCGGGCTAATTATCGGGGTCGTTTTATTTATTATGAATGATATGTTGAAACGATATGGGAACAAGAATTGAAATGGTAGCGGTTTCCAGACCGGTTATTCCGTTTGTTTCCACCGGTTCAATCCCTCTTGCTGTCAGAGCGGCAAAAAGATGCCTCCGGGAAGCTGGAATTGATCCGGGAAAGCTGGAATTGTTGATTTATACAGGGATTTATCCCGATGACTATCTGGGGGAACCGGCCATTGCAGCTATCATTCAAAAAAAAATAGGAGCCAATCCGCAACTACTGAATAATCATGAAATCAACAGGGAAATGGCCGGTTCAACCTTCTCTTTCGATCTTAATAATGGGGGATGCGGTCTGGTGAATGGAATTCAGATTGTGGATGGTTTTATCCGATCCGGAAGTATACAATGTGGTATGGTAATCACTGGAGATTCCGAACCTGTTAGGGGATTATCTGACTCTTTCAATTTCTCTCACGCCGGAGCTGCAATAATCCTTTCAAAGTCATCAACAGGGGAAGGATTTACTCATTTTAAAACGGAAACCTACCCGCTACACGAAAATGCATTTACAAGCCGTCTTGCCTTTGATTCAAAAAGAGAAGGGAGGAAAATGCATAAACTGCTGTTTGTTAAACAGGAAAAATCATACCTGGACTTGTGTATAAACTGTACGATGAATTCACTGAACCGTTTTCTTCAGGATGCAGGACTTGAATTACAGGAAGTCGATCTCATGATTACTTCTCAAAGCCCGGAAGGATTTGCCCTGAGATTGAAAGAGAGACTGAACCTTGGGGACAGGATTGTTACCCTGAATGGAAAACCGGAAGCAGAGTTGCATACCGTAGGATTAGCATTTGCACTCAGAAAAGCATGGGTAGATAACCGGTTTATACAGGCCAGGAATATCCTGTTTCTTACCGTTGGCTCTGGAATAACAACTGCTTTATCTCTTTACAGGAATAGGAATTAGTTCTGAAAATGAATGCAACAGAATAGAGGATTTTGGAGAAAAATGTGCTGAATATTACCCATTATCTGGCAAGGAATGCAGAAAAAACTCCTGCTCAACCGGCCCTTCTTTACCCCGTTAGGATTACCTTCGGGGAACTACAGGAGAAGGTGGACAGGTATGCTTTCGGGCTGGAACGTATCGGAATTTCACGGGGTAGCAGGACTATTCTGATGGTATCCGCGGGGCCGGAGTTTTTCATCCTGACCTTTGCCCTGCTTCGGGTGGGAGCGGTTCCAGTCATGATTGATCCGGGCATGGGTATTAAAGCCATGGTAAATGCATTATCAGGAATAGATGCAGATGCATTTATAGGAATCCCCAAAGCTCATCTTCTTCGCAGGCTCTATCCTGCTGCCTTTAAAACAGTCAGGATATGGATTACCCATGGACGCCGATGGTTCTGCGGAGGATACAGGCTGGCAGCATTGCGGTCGGAAACAAAACAAGGGTATGCAACCTGCCCGTCAGATCCTGACGATCTGGCTGCAATTTTTTTTACCAGCGGAAGTACAGGGCCACCAAAAGGAGTTTGTTATAGAGCAGGTATGCTTGATGCCCAGATTCAAATACTATCTTCTCATTTTAAATATGGACCTGAAGAAATTGACCTCTGCACGTTTCCTCTGTTGAGCCTCTTTTCCATTTGCCGGGGAATGTCTGTTGTTATTGCCGATATGGACCCGGTGCATCCGGCAACCCTGGATCCAAAAAAAATCATTTCCAATATTAGGGAATATGAATGTACTCAAATGTTTGGTTCACCTATGGTGCTGGATCGGTTGGCCCGGTACGGGAATAGTAGGAATGTCCTTCTTCCTTCCCTTAAACGTGTTATCTCAGCAGGTGCTCCCGTTTCCAGGAATATTCTTGAGTCATTCCTGAAAATATCTTCCGGAGAAGTTGAAATTCATACTCCCTACGGTGCTACGGAAGCTCTTCCTGTAACAGATATTACAGCATCTGAACTCCTCGATAATCCTATTGCTGTTTCTGGGTATGACAGGGGAATATGCGTAGGTTATCCGCTCAAGGGAATTGAAATCAGAATTATTAAAATTGAGGACTCTCCAATATCAAACTGGGATGATAAACTCGAGTTACCTGTCAACTCAGTGGGGGAAATAGTTGTCAGAGGTGCATGGGTAACCAGAGA
>CAZTES010000130.1:0-9698 GCA_964612275.1 uncultured Rikenellaceae bacterium | reverse complement strand
TTTCAGCTTCTTCAATCCATTGCGGATATCCTCGATTTTGAAGTTGTACAGGTTGACCGGCTTACAGTACTCGAAGAGGCAAAAGCCAGCCTGATGGAATTTATGTCTAAAAGATGAATGCGAAGCCTGAGTAAATTATAAATAGGGACAGCTACCGATTGAAAAAGGAAAATCGTTTATCTGTATTAGCTTTTAAAGTAGTGAGTGATGAGAGGTGAGTGGTGAGACAGGGTTCTGGGTACTCGGTGCTCGGTTATATGCCATCTCACCCAGCAACAAGTACCAAGCACCCAGGACCATTTTTAAATCAATCAACCATTGAACCATTAACTCCATGCTGAGTTTACTCAAAATGGACATCTACAAGCATGATCTCAGATTTACCGGCTGTTTTAACAGGGGGACCCCATAACCGCAGTCCGCTGGTCACGAAGAAATGGGTGTTTCGTATTTTTTTGTATCCCCAGCTCAGCTCATAGACAGAGCGTGTAACCAGGTTGATGGGAAAGAGTTGTCCATTGTGAGTATGTCCTGAAAACTGTATATCCACAGCCGTGTGGCTCACCTCCTGCAGCTCGGTAGGGCGATGATCCATGAGGATCACAGGCAGATCATGAGGAACAGGTTCCAGTAGTTCATGAATGGTTTTGCGGTTCCGGAAACGTTGATCATATCGTCCTGCTAAATAAAACGAATGGTCAATTCTGACTACCGTATCGCAAAGAATGGGTATTCCAGACTTTTTGAAAAAAATACGTATTTCATTCTCTCCTCCGTAGGACTCGTGATTTCCCAGGACTCCAAATGTTCCGTATGTTGTCTGAATACTCCTCAATGCTGATTCAATGGCCTCCGTGGATTCATCGTCACTGTCCCCTTCCAGCATGTCTCCGCCATACAGCATGAGATCGGGCTTCAGGGCATTGACCTTCCTCACGAACTGTTCAACGAAACCCAGGGGTGTATTTCGCTGCAGGTGCAGGTCGGCCACAAAGGCAATCCGCAGGCTATCGATCCGGGCATCCCTCCGCGGAACCTCTACCCGGAACTTTGATACGCGTATGGTGTTCAGGTTGATGGTACCGGCTACCACCACCATGACCGATAGAATAACCATCGTTGCAAGTGTATAAAATCTAAACCGGAAACTCTTTCTTGTCTCGGGAGACAGGATCCGGATCCCGAGATTGAGCAGGAGGAACACGTCGAACAGGAGAACCGACAGGAAGAGATAGAGGTAGAATGGCAGGATATAACCGGAGAGGGTTGACAGCACCTGCATCAGCCCGTTCGTATCGTGGCTGAATCTCCCTCCTGCAAGGGGATAAACAGCAGCCAGCATAAGGTAAACAAGCGTGTACCAGAGTTTGTATCCCCTGCTGATAAACAGGTTCATTATCCGGAAAAACAGATAAACATTGGGGATAATATAGGCCAGGGTGATATATAGATGAAACATCCGGAAAAATTTTGGTATGTAAACCGGTGTGAAAATAGAAAATTTTGAGTAAATAGGGACAGCTACCTATTTAAAAAGGGGAAACGATTTCCAGGAGAAAATCGTTTATCGGTTACGGTTACGATGCCGGTATCGTAAGTCGGTTACGAAGTTCGTGATTCTTCTAATCGAAGACTGGTATTTTTCGGTCCATAGAACGATTTCCCGTTTAATATCCAATCAATTGGACCGTGTTCGCGTGGTGGAATATACCCCGGGTTGCCCTATGAAATAGCGATATTCCCAAACGAACTGTTGAAGCAAAACACTATATTTACTAGCAAGACGTAGTGCTAAAGCGAAGGGTTATTTCACAGGGTTACCCCCGGGGCTATTGGATTTCCCCGTTAGGTGGCATAGCCATGCCTTCGGCAGATCACTATGTAACAATCCCTTAGGGATTATTATCTCCAAACGCTCGCAGAACGAAAAAAAATTGATAAAATTAAACCCGCCTGCATGGTCGGTATACAGGTTTTCAGCGAGGCCATTCCTGGATTTTTGTAGGTGTTTACTGCGGGGGTGTGTCACAACATACATAATTAAATTAGATCGTCATCCCGAATTCCAGCCTGCCGGCTGGAGTTCAGGATGACTTAGAACCCAGTTGTGAAACACCCCCATCGGTAAAATTACGAGGCTTTTCGGGTAATAATAAGTTGGACAATCCTGGGGTTTCCGGTTAACCGGATGAAATATTGTAAGTCAGACGAACGGAAGTCGTCTGACGAAGCAGTTCACAAAATGAATCACAATTTTTTTATTTAACATTTTTATTTATATTGCATCAGATCAGATTCAACCAGCAACGGATTAATGAAAACCAAAATAGAACTGGAATATACGCTTAACTCCTCACCTAAAGTTCTGTTTAATCGATTGAGCACTGCTGGTGGCCTGTCCGAATGGTTTGCTGATGATGTTCACGTCAAAGGCAAAATATATACCTTCTTTTGGGAAAGTTCCAAACAGATTGCCGAAATGGTATTGAAAAAAGATAACCGATACGTACGGTTCAAATGGTGTGATGAAGAAGAGGATGACGAAGATAAATGCTATTTCGAGTTTAAGATCAATATTGATGAACTGACCGGTGATGTCGCCCTGCTCATTACCGACTTCGCTGAAGAGGATGAACGGGATGATGTCATCGATCTGTGGGATACACAGGTTGCGAAATTGAAACATGTGATTGGTTTGTAATTTTCATCCTCCTTTTTTTGATGATTTTTTCAAAGTAGAGACGCCAGGCATGGCTTCTCTACTCTTTTTTGCGGAGCATTACAGGATAAGTGCTATCCGAAAAGTTAACCTTCTTACGATAAAATTTTCTAATTTTATTCCCGTTACTTCATTGTACGAACAGCAAGAAAAAGAATGTGAAACGGTTGCATGTTTTTATTATCAAGTCCTTCATCGGACCTCTTGTCCTGACGTTTTTTATCGTCCTGTTCATTCTTATCATGCAATTCCTGTGGAAATACATTGATGACCTTGTCGGGAAGGGTCTGGATCTGGCAACCCTATCAGAGCTGTTGTTTTACTTCTCAGTCAGCTTTATTCCAATGGCACTCCCACTGGCAATCCTTCTTGCTTCATTGATGACCTTCGGCAACCTGGGAGAGAACCTTGAACTTACAGCCCTCAAATCCTCCGGAATATCCCTTCAAAGCATCATGACACCGCTAATCATCCTGGTGATATTCATCAGTATCGGTGCATTCTTTTTTTCGAACAACGTTTTGCCGCGTGCTAACCTGAAAGCCCGTTCATTGTTGTGGGACATCCAGCAGCAAAGGCCTGAATTGAATATAAAAGCAGGTACATTTTACAATGGGATTGAAGGATTCAGCATCAAAATATCCAGGAAGGATTCCAAAACCAACCTGCTCAGGAAGGTATTGATCTATGATCATAGGGCCAAAAGAGGGAATATTTCAGTCACCTATGCAGATTCAGGGTATATGAAAATGAGTGAGGGTGACAGCACATTGATCCTGACGCTCTATCATGGATATTCCTATACTGAAGTTGAGGAGGATAACAAGAGGATAAGGAGAAATGTAAAGACCTACCCGCACCGGAGGGAATTTTTTGATGAAGAGACGATCATGCTTGAATTGACAGGTTTCGGATTGCAACGCACGGATGAAGATCTATTCAAGGACAATTATTCCATGATGAACATCGACCAGTTATCCTTTTTCAGGGATTCACTCTCCGAGGTATTGGTTGATCGGAAAGATATGTTTTCAAACTCGATGCTGAAAAATCACTATTTTGGTGCAACGAGCAGAAAAATATCTGAAAAAATCAGGGAGGATGCACCCGATTCCGTTATATCAAGAGAATTTGAACCCTTTACCATTCTGTATAATCTGAACGATATACAAAAGGCTGAAGCCATCGATCAGGCACTGACCAAAGCACGTAGCGCTCAGCGATTCGTCTCAACCAACGGAACCAGTCTCGTCGCCCAGACAAAAAGGATCAGGCGCTACCAGATAGAGTGGCATAGGAAACTGACCCTCTCTTTTGCCTGTTTCATCTTCTTTTTCATCGGCGCTCCACTGGGAGCAATAATCCGTAAGGGAGGATTGGGAATGCCTGTGGTCATTTCTGTTTTTTTCTTTGTCATCTATTATGTCATCACACTCACCGGTGAAAAATTTGTCAGGGAAGACGTGCTCTCACCATTTACCGGTATGTGGATCTCCTCCATGATCCTGATGCCCCTGGGAATATTTCTTACCTACAAGGCAACAACTGACTCAGCCGTCATGAGCAAAGAAACGTATACTCTTTTTATCACGAAGATTCGCAACAAGCTGAGGCTGGGAAATAATCATATCGCAGATGAGGATATTGGTTATCAGTGATAAACCACCCTGGCCCGGCACAAGCGGGGGTGCAGTAGCGGTTAACGCTATTATCAAGGGTCTGCTTAACAACGGTGCTGAAGTTACCGTGTTATCCGCATCAACAAAAAAACACCACCCCCTCGCTGTCAACCCGGATAATAATCCCGTAAACCTGAAACGTTACGAAACGGTCAAAATAAATACGAGGATAACTCTCCTTAACCTGCTGATAAACCTTTTTTTTTCGCGGGTTCCTTATAATGTAATCAGATTCAGTTCAACACGATTCAGAAAAAAACTGATGGAGATTCTATCCAGGAATGATTTTGATATCATACAGGTTGAAGGCATCAATATGTCCCTCTACATACCGTTAATAAAACAATACAGTAAAGCATTACTGTCTTTTCGTGCACATAACATTGAGTCTGAAATCTGGGAGGAGCTTGCTGCAGGTGCACGTTGCAATGCCAAATGCTGGTATCTGCGATCCCTGGCTGCAAGAATGAAGGAGTATGAAAAAAAACTCATCAATATCTGTGATCTGATCATCCCGATTACAGAACATGACTCCCTTTTCTTTATGGGAAAAAGAATAGGGATCCCTGTGTATACCTGCGGATATGGCATTGATCCGATACCGCGAAACAAAGCGGAAAAACGCCCTGAACATTCCCTGGTCTACATAGGAAGTCTTGACTGGCGACCAAACCAGGAAGGAATCGTATGGTTCCTCGACAGAGTGTGGCTACTGGTACAGGAAGCCTGTTCCAATATAAAAATGCAGGTTGCCGGTCGCAATGCACCCGGATGGTTGATCAGAAAATTCAACCAGGCGAAAGTGGAGTTCGTTGGTGAAGTGGAAGATGCCACCGCATTCATCCGTACGGGCACTGTGCTCATTGTTCCACTGTTATCAGGTAGTGGAATACGGGTGAGGATAATACAGGCTATGGCCCTTGGTATTCCTGTTATCAGCACCCCAAAAGGGATACAGGGTATTCATGTACAACCGGGGAAAGAGCTGCTTGTTGCCCGTAACCCGGAGGAATATAAAGACCATATCGTAACGCTGATGGACCAGGGCAAAATAAGAAACAACTTAATTACCAATGCAGAACATTTTATCAGGAAACATTATGATAATAATAAACTGACAGCGGAGCTGCTGGAATTTTACTCGAAAAAGATTATATGACTGCCATAAAAATATTTTTCTGGATATTCACGGGTTTCATCCTCTATACCTACCTGTTTTACACTCTTTTGTTGATAATCATCCGTTGGTTCAAAGGAATAGTACATGCAAAATCCGAACCCTCAATGCCTGATGAGTTTCCCCCCGTAACGCTCCTGATAGCTGCCTATAATGAACTGGATGTCCTCATTGAGAAAATAGAGAATAACTCCGCGATCGATTATCCAAAAGATAAGCTGAAGATCATGTGGATTACCGACGGATCCAATGATGGCAGTCCTGATATCTTAAGCAAATACCCGGATCACAAAGTCTACCACCAGGATGTAAGGGAGGGTAAAACCAGTGCCATTAACCGGGGTATGCAGTTCGTTGATACACCTTTTGTCGTGTTTACAGATGCCAACACGATGATAAACCGGGAGTCGATAAAGTTGATAACCCGCAAATTTGCCGACAAAAAAACAGGTTGCGTATCAGGAGAAAAAAGAATCACTACCAGCAAAGTGGATAATGCCGTTGGGACAGGTGAAGGATTTTACTGGAGGTATGAATCATTCATTAAAAAGCTTGAATCGGACATAGGCACCTCAATCGGTTGTGCCGGTGAGCTATTTGGTGTTCGAACAGAACTTTTCAAACCCATTGATAAAGATGTGATTAACGATGATTTCTACATTTCAATGGAGGTTATCAGGAAAGGATATCGTGTTAAATATTGCCCTGAAGCCTATGCTGTTGAAAAGCCCTCCATCAATATTAAGGAAGAACTCAAAAGAAAGATACGGATTGCCACCGGGGGGATCCAGTCACTGGCCATGATGACAGATATGCTTAATCCCCTGAAACAGGGTTTTTTTGCCTTCCAGTTCCTCTCGCACAAGGTCTTCAGATGGACAGTTGTTCCCATATCGATCCTTCTGGTTTTACTATTAAACCTGATGATCGTGGGTGAAAACCAGTTCAACATGGATGTCTATCTCATAACATTCATACTCCAGATGATATTTTATCTTTTCGTGGTGGCTGGAAAAGGAATAAGCAATAGCCGCATCAGGCTGAAATTCTTTTTTCTGCCTTACTACCTTTACATCATGAACTACTCAAACATTGCAGGAATCTGGAGATTCATCCGGGGCAGTCAGCCTGTCAAATGGGAAAAATCGGGCCGTGTGAAATAGGTTGACAGACATTATTCTTTATTTTTCACTTTTTGGTTAGGGAATCTTGTTTACAAATAATACTTTTGCGGTGTATTTCTGAAACCCATATGAATTGCTTTAGAGATGACTGAAATCAACAAATCCGGGAATCCTTTTCATACCATAGAAGAAGCCATTAAAGAGATCAGGAGTGGCAAGATGGTTATTGTTGTAGATGATGAGGACCGTGAAAATGAGGGTGATTTTATTGTTTCTGCCGAACTGATCACCCCCGAGATCGTTAATTTTATGGCTACACACGGCAGGGGGCTGATCTGTGTTTCACTTCCAGAAGAACGGTGTGAGGAACTGGAGCTCGACCTGATGGTAGGGAAGAACACCTCCCTTCATGAAACCCAGTTTACGGTTTCGGTGGATTTTCTGCATGAAAAATGTACCACTGGAATTTCTGCAAACGATCGTGCTATGACAATCAAAGCACTGGTGGATCATAATACCCGTCCGGATGACCTGGCAAGACCCGGTCATGTTTTCCCGTTGAAAGCAAAATCAAAAGGGGTTATTCGCAGAGCAGGGCATACGGAAGCCGCGGTTGACCTGACCAGATTTGCTGGTTTACAACCCGGCGGTGCACTGGTTGAAATTATGAATAACGATGGGACCATGGCAAGACTGCCACAACTGATAACCACTGCAAAAAAATTTGACCTGAAAATAATTGCCATCAAAGATCTGATTGCCTTTAGATTACAGAAGGAAAGCCTCATCGAAAAGGGAGCCAAGGTCAAATTGCCTACAATATACGGTTCGTTTAACCTGATTCCTTTTCTCCAAAAATCGAATGGACAGGTCCACGTTGCCCTGATTAAAGGGAAATGGACAACCAACGATGAAGTACTGGTGCGTGTCCATTCATCCTGTGTGACGGGGGATATATTCGGATCAATGCGGTGTGATTGCGGAACTCAACTCCATATGGCAATGGAAATGATTGAGAAGGAGAAACAGGGCGTAATCCTTTACATGAACCAGGAAGGCAGAGGAATAGGATTGTTCAACAAAATAAAAGCCTATAAATTACAGGAAGAGGGAAGAGATACCGTGGAGGCAAATATTGACCTTGGGTTTACCCCGGATGAAAGGGACTATGGTGTTGGCGCTAACATATTGCGTGAACTGGGACTGGGAAAAATCCGTTTGATTACCAATAACCCGGTTAAACGGGCTGGTTTGGAAGGATATGGACTGAAAATTGTCGAGAATATTCCGCTTCCGGTAAAGCCAAACCCGTATAACGAATTCTACCTCAAAACCAAAAGGGACAAAATGGGCCATTTTCTGGAATTATACCAGGACGATGATGATAATTGATGCCGGATGGAAAATAAAGATGTCAGGATCGTATTCATGGGATCGCCGGAATTTGCTGTTCCCAGTCTTTCCGCATTAACAGAAAGCGGCTATACAATCGTGGCAGTCATTACCTCCCCGGACAAACCCGCCGGAAGGGGTCTTAAAATGAAGCAATCCGAAGTGAAACGATCGGCTCTGGAAAAAGGATTGCTTATCCTGCAACCGATAAACCTGAAAAATCCTGAATTCCGGAAAAAAATTGTGGACCTGAAACCCGATATTCAGATCATCGTAGGGTTCAGAAAGCTTCCGGAGGAGATCTGGAGTATTCCCCAATACGGAACATTCAATCTGCATGCTTCTTTCCTGCCGAATTACCGCGGTGCCGCACCAATAAATTGGGCAATCATCAATGGGGAAAAAGAGACCGGGGTCACCACCTTTTTTATCAATGAAGAGATTGATGCTGGTAAGGTCATCTTCAGGGAAAGGGTATCCATAGAAGCGAATGAAAATGCCGGTGAGCTGCACGATAAGATGGCAAAAACCGGAGCTGAACTGGTGCTGAAAACGACCCGGGCTATTGTTGAAAAAAAGGTACGGGAGATCGATCAGGATGAACTGCTGAAATCAATGGCAGGAGAACTGAAACGGGCACCTAAAATACACAAGGAGGATTGTGCCATTGATTGGAATTGTGACCCTAAAAGCATCTATAACTTTGTTCGGGGATTATCCCCTTACCCTTCCGCATGGACTACGCTCCGATTCCATTCTGATAATAAACTGGTATTGAAAATCTTTACCTCGACTCCTGAATTTATTGAGCACAATCAACCTCCGGGAACCCTTTTGAGCGATCAAAAGACCTACCTGAAAGTTGCTGTCCCCGGAGGGTATATCCACCTGCTGGAGCTGCAACTGGAAGGGAAAAAAAAGATGAACATTTCAGACTTTCTGCGTGGGAAACAGGTTGAAGGATGCAGAGTAGAAGGAGGGTAATCAACATTTAACATTCAACATTCGCCAAGGGCGTGCCTATGGCACAACGTCCAGCGTCCAACGTTCAACTGGTTTTCAGTTTCCGGTTCTCATTTTTCCGTTAAAAAGTGACAAGTGACAAGCAAAAGGGGAGATTGGTTGTCCTATTTGATGTATGGCGAGTAACGCTCCATGCAGCTATTTCCTGCTGTATAACCAGGAAGTTGGACCGTGCTTTTTATTAAACACGTGGCTGCCAACATCTGACTCCTGTGGAGTCAAGTACAGTCAATTTATTCTTGAAGTGAAAGAATTCCACCCCCTTTAATTCCCCCGCCAGCGGGGGACATGTTTTACATTGCCCATAAAAAAAAACCTATAAAAATATCCCCCTGGAAGGGGGAAAGGTCCGAACTTCGCAAGGTCAGCTTCGTCCGACAAAGCCGAAGGACCAGGGGGATGAAAAGATGCCCCGGTTGGGCGTCTCTACATTAAATGCCCTTCCTACAGGTGCATAGTCCGGTCTGATTTCTGTTTTTCAGGACGACTCACACATTACTCACTACACATTACTCACTACTCATTACTCACTCCTCTCCACTTCCCTTGGCAGGCTTGGTTTTCCTTAGCCATAGCTTCTGACC
>CAZTES010000129.1:0-9721 GCA_964612275.1 uncultured Rikenellaceae bacterium | reverse complement strand
TTGCATTTCCCATTACCAGATGGCTTGGGGCAGCTGCAGGAATTGTTCCCTATTCTTCATTGAGTTATAAAATAGAGGACCAGACAAGGGAAGGAGATCCGGAATACGATCCTGAAATTGGTGGTGTCAACTACCTGTATGAGGGTTCGGGTGGAGTGCATAAATTTTTTGTCGGATTTGGGGCTGATGTATTCAAGGGATTATCATTGGGAATGAATCTTTCCTATCTTTTCGGCAACCTTGAGCGATCGAGATCGCTTGGATTCGTTGACGAAGTTTATTCCTCCACTGTAGAAGTTGCTCAGAAATCGATATTTGGAGATCTGGGATTTGATCTGGGAATGCAATATTCATTTCCATTCAAAGAAAAATTTGAGTTAACCATTGGTGCGGTCCTGAATAATGAACGAAACATTAAGGGAGAGACGGAATCACTAACGCGGGATATTCTTTATAGCCCCACCTCCGTAATCTATATTGACACGGTCGCTTTTACGGGCAGCAAAAAAGGAAAGGTTGTAATCCCCAGAAACCTGGGGATTGGATTTACCTTCCGTTACAATGACAAATTAACGATCGGTGCCGATTATTTCTCGCAAAACTGGTCTGAAGCGACTTTTTTCGGAGAGAACGATTCACTGATCAACAGCAATTCACTTCATGCAGGGTTGGAATTTGTTCCCAACCGGTTTGCTTTAAGAAATTACCTGAACCGCATCAATTACAGGATTGGAGGCTATTATTCCAATACCTATCTTCAGCTTGAAGGAAAGCAATTGGAAGATTTTGGCATAAGTTTTGGGGTAGGTTTACCACTGAACCGAAATCGTTCAATGATCAACCTCTCTTTTGAGTATGGGAAAAGGGGTACACAAAAAAATAATTTAATTGAAGAACGGTACGGAACAATAAGTTTTAGCTTAACTTTATATGATATCTGGTTCCAGAAACTAAAGTTTGATTAAAAATTAGAAAAAATGAAGGCAAGGTTACTTACATCATTGTTTACCCTATTATTCTCTTTTTATTCTTTTCCATCGTTGGGTCAAAAAGGTGTAGAAGATGGTTCCAAATTCGGACACGGTGAAGACAGCATCCGGTGTGTTCGTAATTTTTCTCTTTACTCAGAATATTACAAACAAGACAATTATAAGGATGCATTACCTTACTGGAAAATTGTTTTTGCAGAATGTCCCAACATCAGCACCAATCTTTACATTCATGGAGTCAAAATGTATGATGCTAAAATGGCCAAGACAAAAGATCTGGATCTCAAGTACAGTTATCTTGATACCATCATGATGATCTATGACCAGCGGATTAAATATTTTCGTAGGGAAGGATATGTTCTTGGAAGAAAAGGCAAGGATTTCCTTAATGTAAAAAGAGATAACATGGATGATGTTCAGAGGGGATATGATATGATCAAACGGTCGATCTCCCTGCAGAATGAAAAGTCACAGATCGATATTCTTGTGATTTTCATGACTGCCTCGGCCACACTGTTTGAAGGGAACAGGATCGAGGGAGGGAAGGTCATTGAAAACTATGCATTAATCAGTGAAATTATTGATAAGCAGATCACGGATGATCCGGATGATGGAAACCTTCAAAAAGCGAAAGAGGCAGTTGATAATGTATTTGCCACATGCGGTGCAGCGACTTGTGAAGGGCTGATCACTTTGTTTTCGCCGAAATTCAAACAATCGCCACATGATCTTAATCTGATGATAAAGATCCTTCAGCTGCTCGGGCAAACAAAATGCATGGAATCGGACTTCTATTTTGAGGTATCCACTTCATACCACAAACAGGAGCCAACTGCCAGGTCTGCCTATCTACTGGCACAAATGAATGATGAACGCAAGAATTATGAGGCTGCAGCAAGGTATTATAAGGAAGCCATTGAACTGGAGACGGATGATGTTGAAAAATCAAAATATTATTTAAAACTTGGTGACATTACGTATCGTGAATTGGGCAATCATTCGCTTGCACGAACCTATGCCATAAAGGCAAAAGAGAGTGATCCCTCCTCCGGTCATCCATACCTTCTAATTGGAAGCATTTATGCTGCCAGTAAAGCCTGTGGTGAAGATGAGCTTGGTGAAAAAGCTATTTACTGGCTGGCGGTTGATTATTTTATCAAAGCCAAGAGTGTAGATGCCGAACTGGCAGAAATCGCCAATAGGAACATTTCTCTTTACTCACAGCATTTCCCGGATGCTGAAACCATCTTCTTCCACGGGTATAAAGAAGGGGATGAGTATCTTATTGAATGCTGGATCAATGAAAAAACAACAGTCAGAACCAGATAGTATTGAATAGATCAACCCGTCATCCTCTTACTGTATGGAATTCAAAAAGCACCATGTTGCTCATACTGGTGAGCATAGTGTTCTTTTTTTCCTGTAAAAACGACATTGAAATAATCAATACGCTGACCCGTGTTACTGACTTACCAACCGAATTGATTTATCAGGTTGAAAGTATTTACAGCGATTCGGCAAAGATCCAGATCCGCATTAAGGCTGCTGAGTTGAGGCGTTACGGGAATGCCATTGAGCCTTACATGGAGTTTCCAAAAGGGATAGAGGTCCTTTTCTATGATGATGAGGCCAAGGTAAGTTCACAACTTACAGCCAACTTTGCAATCTATTATGAAACGCAGAAGCTCTGGGAGGCTAGGGATAGTGTTATTGCCATTAATGTTAATGGTGAATTGCTGAATACGGACCTTCTGTTCTGGGATGAAGAGAAAGAATTAATATACTCCACCAAGTTTGTGAAAATCACCACATCTGATGAAGTCCTTTTCGGCGAAGGGCTTGAAGCAAATCAGGATTTTACAGACTGGGTCATTAAAAAACCAAAGGGGACCATTTACCTTGAAGAGGAGTTTTAATCGGAACAAGATCCTTGAAACGATCTGGTTTATTGTAGCAATAGTCAGTGTCGTAACAGGGATCCACAAAACATATATCGATGGATCATTCCGCGAGAGTTATCTCTTTTTTATCATCTCTCTCATTGCATTCCTGATGTTCTTTTTCAGAAGAAGTATGAGAAAGAGTGAAAAGAAGAACAACAAATCTGATTCAGCATGAGTGAGGTACTGATCATTCTTATCGCCATCCTGTTTTCTGCTTTCTTCTCCGGTATGGAAATTGCCTTTATCTCCGCCAATAAATTAAGAATTGAGCTGGACAAGAAACAGGATACCTTTACCTCCAGGATCATTTCAAAATTCACAGCCAATCCAGGACAGTATATTGTAACCATGCTCATCGGGAACAATATTGCCCTGGTAATTTTTGGAATCTTTATGGCAATCCTGTTTAGACCCGTTATTGCCCTGGTAACCGAATCTGAAATCGCTATCCTGCTCATACAAACGATATTATCAACATTCGTTATTCTTATTTCAGCAGAATTTCTGCCAAAAGCATTATTCCGGTTAAATCCAAATGGATTTTTAAATCTGTTCAGTCTTCCGGTTTTATTCTTTTTCTTTCTCTTTTATCCAATCAGTAAACTGACGATCCTTTTGGGAAGTATCCTGTTGCGATTTTTTTTCAACCTGAAGAATATAGAAAATCCGGAGATTCAGGTATTCAGCAAATGGGATTTGGATTCCCTGCTCAGTGAAAGTCAGAAAACAGTTGAAGCGGAAGAGGAAGAAGCTCATGACATCAAAATTTTCCAGAATGCGCTTGACTTCTCGAATGTAAAATTGAGGGAATGCATGGTCCCACGAACTGAGATTATTGCTCTCGAAGAGAACAGCTCCATGGAGGAACTCAAATTGGCTTTCATTGATAATGGTTTGTCAAAAATCCTGATCTATAGAGAGAGCATCGACAATATCATCGGTTACTTCCATTTAAAAGATCTGTTCAAAAACCCCGAAAGCATTAAATCCAAGGTTATCCCGGTATCCATTGTACCCGAAACCATGGCTGCAAACAAACTGCTCGAATTATTCGTTGAAGAAAATAAGAGTATCGCCATAGTGGTTGACGAGTTCGGAGGAACTTCCGGGATGGTAACCATTGAAGATATTCTTGAAGAGATATTTGGTGAGATTGAAGATGAGCATGATACTTCAGCATTAATCGACAAGCAGATCAGCGAATCGGAATTTATTTTTTCCGGTCGCTTAGAGATTGACTACCTGAATGAAAAGTATGGATTGGGTCTCCCGAAGGAGGAAGAATATGAAACCCTTGCCGGTTTTATTCTTTTTCACCACGAAAGCATTCCCAAGCTCAATCAGCGAATCATCATTGAGCCCTATGAAATCAAAGTTCTTCAGGTTTCTGAGACCCGGTTAGAACTGGTTAAATTCAGGAAAAACAGATTATCCCGTTAAATTTTTTTATATTTGCTGCCTGAAATTTTTGAGTAAAAAGACGCGTTTATGGCAACATTACAATCCATTCGTGAAAGAGCAGGCGTACTGATAGCCATTGTTATCGGATTGGCATTGCTGGCTTTTGTTTTGGGTGACTTTCTGGGACAGGGAAGTGGTCCTGCATTCAGAACAAAGAAGATCTTTGAGATTGCAGAGATCAATGGAAAATCGATTTCTTATCAGTTATTTGATGAGAGAGTGGAGAACCTGACTGAGATATATGAGCTAACCAGTCAGACAACCATGGATGAAGAGACTGTTGAAAGCATCCGGGAACAGACATGGCAGCAGCTGATTCGTGAATATGTTCTCAATGAAGAGCTGGAGGAACTTGGCGTGATGGTCAGTTCGGACGAAATGTTTGACCTGGTGCAGGGAGTGGAACCACATCCTTTTATTCAGCAGCTATTTACCGATCCGCAAACAGGGCAACTCAACCGTGCTGGTTTAATGCAATTTTTAAAAACGCTTGATAATGATCCAGCCCAGAGGGCATACTGGTTATTTCTTGAAAATGAGATTCTCCAGGACCGTGAATTTACCAAATACAACAATCTGATCAGGCAGGGGCTCTATGTTACCGGTCTGGAAGCAGAAAAAGAAATGATGGCAACCAATAAAAAAGTGAATTTCAGTTATATAGTAAAACGACTTACCACAATTCCTGATAGTATGGTCACGTTTACTGAATCCGAACTTCAAAAGTACTACCGAAATAATCAACAGGATTACAAACAGACTGCCTCAAGAAACATTGAATATGTAACCTTTGATGTGGTTCCATCAACTGCCGACATAAAAGCTACAGAAGATTGGATCAACAGTATTGTTGATGAATTCCGAAAGGCAGAGGATGTTAAGCAATTTGTTAATCTCTCTTCCGACACTCCGTTTAATAACACCAACTTAACATTGGATGAAGTCCCTGAGATGATTCGTGAATTTGTTGCAACGGCTTCTGTCGGTGGTGTTTACGGCCCCTATTTTGAAAATGAAACATACAAAATCTCGAAACTAATTAAAATCAATGCCCTTCCGGATTCTGTTCATGCCCGTCATATTTTAATTGCTACAAATCAGAACCTGCCATATGAAGAGGTTAAACAGGAAGCAGACAGTATGAAAAATCTTATTGAAGAGGGGACGGATTTTGGATTACTGGCTATGTTGAATTCTGATGATCAGGGATCAGCACAGCTGAATGGAGATCTGGGTTGGTTCCGGGAAGGGGTTATGATACAACCTTTCAACGATGCCTGCTTTGAAGGCAAACCGGGTGATATTACCGTTGTGGAAACTCAGTATGGATTTCATATCATTGAGATCCTTGAACAGGGTCCTCCTGTTACCAAGTATAAGATCGGGACGATTGAGCGTACCATTGAACCCAGCACAACCACTTACCAGGCTATTTATGCTGAAGCCAGCAAATTTGCAGGATCATCCTATACCTATGAGGACTTCAATCAATCGATCATTGATGGGCAGCAAGAAAAAAGAATGGCCAACAACATTAAACGGGATGATAAAATCATCCCGGGTCTCGAATCACCACGTCCTTTGATACGGGCTATTTTTGAAACCGATCCAGGGAAGATTGTTCTCGATTTCGACGAACAGGCTATTTTTGAACTGGAGGATAAATTTGTTATTGCTTATCTAACAGAGGTTAAGGAAGAAGGTATTGCTCCTTTCAAGCAGGTCCGTGCCGATGTTGAATTAAATGTCAGAAAGGAAAAAAAGGCAGAAATGATTGCTCAGGAGTTCCGTTCAAATTTTACGGGTGTTGAATCCCTGGAAGAACTTGGATCGACCATGGAGGTGGATATTGCAGAAGCCAGTGGCATAACGTTTAACTCATTTTCAATTCCCGGTGCAGGGATTGAACCCGCTGTTATAGCTGCAGCAGTAAATCTTCCCCTGAATACTATTTCGGAACCGATCAAGGGAACAAACGGTGTATATGTTCTTGAGGTAAATGAGCTTGAAGAGCCGGAGAACAATAACCTTGCAAGCATACGTTCAAGGCTGGCTTCCAGTTTCAGGGTCAGGGCAAATTACGAGGCATTTGAGGCCCTGAAGGAGGCTGCTAATATCGTTGACAGCCGGTCAAAGTTTTATTAGGAAGGACTTCCTGAATAAACAAGCCGACCTGCCGGAAATGGACATCCCGGTTTGACAGCTAAATCAGCCCGACAGGATCGACCGGACTGTATTGGCGATCGTTTTTCCATCAGCCTTTCCTGCAAATTCTTTTGTTGCCACTCCCATGACCTTTCCCATGTCAGCCATAGAGGTGGCACCAAGATCATCAGCGATTTTTTTAACCTTTGCTTTTAAGGTTTCTTCGTCAATCTGTTCCGGCAGGTATTCACTGATTACTTCTGCTTCATAACACTCCTGGTCATACAGATCCTTTCTGTTTTGATCATGGTAGATCTCAGCTGAATCCCTCCGTTGTTTCACCAGTTTTTGCAACAATTTTAGCTCGGTAGCTTCATCCAGTGTCCGGGTTGCCCCTTTTTCGGTTTTAGCCAGAAGTATTGCAGACTTGATGGCTCTCAAAGCTTCCAGTCTTTGCTTCTCCCTGGCTTTCATTGCTACTTTCATGTCATTGTTAATGTTCTCTTCCAGGCTCATGTTTTCATTGGACTTTTGTTTACCACGAAAATCGCATATCGCATTCAATCCTTTTCACAGGGGTTAAATTGTCCCTGTATGATTCGTTTTTCAATCCACGTTATCATGCAGATAGGCATTGTCAGATCTTAATTTGGTCTCTTTATCCTCTTCACCATCACTCAAAGAATATTTTGACACTTTCGATTTCGATGAATGTTCCGTGCCACGGATCCTGATATTTTTCCTCACGTAAGCCGGTTCATCCTCCAGCTCATCGATATTGTCTTCTACTTCTTTGAAATTCAGTCCTTTTTCTTTTAACAGGTTGTGTGAACTTTTTAACTGCTGGATTCTTCTGCTGGATTTTTCCTGTAGTTCTTCAGTGTCACCCCGGCTACTTTTGCCCTCTTCTTTTTTTAATTCGGTATCATCTGCCGGGTAGTTCAGATCGAAATCAATTGTTTTTTGTGGCTCGTTTTTTTCTCTTTGAGTTTTCTTATCCATATCACTATCAAAAACAAAATCATCACGAACGTTGGATTTCCCATTCTCATGGAGGGATACGAAATCCTTGGGTTTACGGCGGACATAGAGTTCGGGAATACTGTGTGATTCAAAACCTGTTGCGATGATGGTCACACAGACTGTATTTCCGAGGGTATTATCGAGGCTTGTCCCCCAGATGATTAATGACTCATCTGCTGCCACTGTATTTACATAATCTGTAATTTCTCCCACTTCATCCATGCTGATTTCATTATCACCGGATGTTATATTCAACAGGATACTTTTTGCTCCGGTAATATCGTTGGAGTTAAGCAATGGGGAATTGAGTGCTTCTTCAATGGCACATATTGAACGATTCTCTCCTTCGGCGGTTCCGGATCCCATAATTGCGACGCCGGAGTTATACATTACGGTTTCAACGTCTGCAAAATCCACGTTAACATATCCATGGACCGTAATAATTTCAGCGATTCCTTTTGCCGCTATCGTCAGGATATTGTCTGCTTTTGAAAATGCTTCGGAGAGTTTCAGGTTTCCGTGGATTTCCCTGAGTTTTTCATTATTAATCACCAGGAGTGAATCGACACATTCTTTCAGTTCATTAATTCCATCAATGGCCTGGTTAATTCTCTGTTGTCCTTCAAACCGAAAGGGAATGGTTACAATAGCTACTGTAAGGATACCTGCCTCTCTTGTAGCTTTAGCGATCACCGGGGCAGCTCCGGTTCCGGTACCCCCTCCCATTCCTGCCGTTAAGAAGATCATTTTGGTATTACTGGAAATGGCTTCCATAATGTCATCCAGATTTTCTATGGCAGCCTGTCTGCCAATTTCGGGTTTATTACCTGCACCTCTGCCTTCCGTTATCGCTTCTCCAATCTGGATTTTCACCGGGACAGGGCTATTATTCAAGGCCTGGGCATCGGTATTACAGACCACAAAATTAACATCTTTTATTCCCTGCTGGAACATATGATTTACTGCATTGCTTCCTCCTCCGCCTATTCCGATTACCTTAATTATTGAGGATCGTTCAACCGGTAGATCAAAATTCATTAAATCTTCTGCCATGGTTATACTATTTTACGGTTTCATATTCTGAATCGGCATCGCATCATTGATTCATAGTGCAGAATCCGGGCCAATAAGTTTCACTACATTTTAGCGTCGTTTTCTGCAAAAATTTCGGTAAGGGTCTTTTTCCATCTATCAAATAGTTTCCCTCCTTCCTGGAGTTCTCCTCTTTCTTTTTTTCCTTTCGGTTCATCCGATCCATGCTCTCCTTCCAGTCCATATTTATTTCTCAGGTATTCATACCCCTTCAAGACCAGTCCAATGCTTGTGGAGTACATGGGGTGATTGATATCATCGGACACTTCACCGGTCAGGTGTTCATTGGGGTATCCAATTCTTACATCCATTCCGGTTTTAAATTTAAACAGTTGAGGCAAGTGGCGTAACAATGCGCCTCCACCGGTCAGGACAATGCCTCCGGACAATTTCTCGTAGTATCCCGAATTTTCAATTTCAAAGGCAACTGCATCAATAATCTCCTCCATTCTGGATTGGATAATATAGGCAAGGCTTTTAAACGATATCTCTTTCGGATCCCTACCGCTAATTCCGGGGATAGTAACCACTTTATCTTCCGGGGCAATATCCCCGAGTGCCGAGCCAAATTGTATCTTCAGGGACTCAGCCTGGCGGTTCAGTATTGCACAGCCCTCTTTAATATCTTTAGTAACCACGTTCCCTCCAAACGGGATTACAGCAGTATGTCTGACAATGCTATCGTAATATACTGCCACATCGGTTGTTCCCCCACCGATATCAACTAGTGCGACCCCGGCCTCCTTTTCATCTTCGGTCAATACTGCTTCGGAAGATGCCAGTGGTTCAAGGATCAGTTCATTGATTGCGAGTCCTACCCGGTTCACGCATTTTTCAATATTTTTTGCCGAGGCAACCTGGCCGATCACAATGTGGAAATTGGCTTCCAACCGACTGCCCGACATGCCAACAGGGTTTTTTACACCGGTTTCATTATCAACGATAAAATTCTGGGGCAGCACATGGATTATCTCTTCCCCAACATCGATTGGTATTTTATACATGTCTTCTACCAATTTGATAATATCTTCCTTTGTGATCTCCTCATCACGACTATCCCTGTTGATA
>CAZTES010000128.1:0-9733 GCA_964612275.1 uncultured Rikenellaceae bacterium | reverse complement strand
CCAAACCGATGGAACCGACAAAACACCAGTACGATTACGATGCAGAAACGGTCATTGGATTTCTGAGATATTTCGGACTGGACAAGGATTTCAAGCTGAATATTGAGGTAAACCATGCTACACTTGCAGGCCACACCTTTCAGCATGACCTCCGGATGGCAGCAGATGCCGGATTGCTCGGAAGCATCGATGCAAACCGTGGCGATTACCAGAATGGATGGGATACGGACCAGTTTCCGTCGAACCTCTATGAATTAGTTGAAGCAATGCTGGTTATCCTCGAAAACGGAGGATTCTCTACCGGTGGAATAAATTTCGATGCCAAAACACGACGTAATTCTACCGATCTGGAAGATCTGTTTATTGCACACATTTCCGCCATGGATGTTTTTGCCAGATCACTGCTTATAGCCGATGAAATGCTTCAGGATTCCCCTTATAAGGAGTGGAGAAAAAAACGGTATGACTCCTTCGATTCGGGAACAGGAGCGGCTTTTGAGTTGGGAGAACTTTCACTGGAAGAGTTGCGACAACACGCTCTGGAGAATGGTGATCCCGAACAAATCAGCGGTAAACAAGAATTGTACGAACAATTGATAAATCTCTATCTTTAAAAACAGATTGTATCATAGAAGCAACAATACAACAGCCTATGAAAAGATCAATAATTTCTATTCTTTGCCTCTTTTTTGTAATGCCAGTTCTGCTTCATGCGCAGAATGAATGGAAGTACCTGTTTAATGGAACAGACCTGGAGGGATGGGAACAACTGAATGGGACAGCTCTCTATTATGTTGAGAACGGAGAGCTTATCGGTGAAGCCGTCCTCGGATCTCCAAACAGTTTTTTGTGTACCAGGGATTATTACGGAGATTTTATCCTGGAATTTGAAGTGAAGCTGGAAGCACCGATCAACTCCGGAGCACAGATCCGTAGTCATACTATTTCAGATTTTATGAATTTTGGTGGCAGAATACATGGATATCAGGTTGAGATTGATCCCCTGGAAAGAGCGTGGTCGGGAGGTATCTATGATGAATCGCGCAGGGGATGGCTCTATAATCTGGAGAGGAATCCAAAGGGACGGGAAGCGTTTAAGAGGATGGAGTGGAACCACTTCCGGGTGGAAGCCATCGGACATTCCATACGAACCTGGGTGAATGGAGTACAGTGTGCAAACCTGGTGGATGATATGACTCCCTCCGGTTTGATTGGACTGCAGGTTCACAGTATCGGTAAAAAAGAGGAAGAGGGTAGTAAGATACGCTGGCGAAATATCCGGATCATGACTGAGGATCTTGAGGCATACCATGCAGAACCCGATCCGGAAGTGCCGGAGATCAGTTACCTGACTAACCGTTTGACCGAACGGGAGAAAGAGGAGGGCTGGAAACTGCTCTGGGATGGAAAAACCCTGAATGGATGGAAAAATGCACTGTCGGATCAGCTTCCGGCAAAGGGCTGGACTATCAACCATGGCATATTAACCGTACATCCCGCTGAGAATGGAGATATAGTGACCGGGGATTCATTCCGTAATTTTATCCTTGAGTTTGATTTCAGCGTTACCCGGGGTGCAAACAGCGGGGTAAAATACTTCATCAACCCCGGTTTTTATGGTGGGAAGGGACATACCATCGGATGTGAATTTCAAATCCTTGATGACAGAAACCACCCTGATGCTGTCCAGGGAATAGCAGGAAACCGCTCACTTGCTGCACTCTATGATCTTATACCTGCTGTACCCGACAAACGAATAGCCAGCAATAAACGGTTCAATGGCATCGGGAGTTGGAACAGGGCAAGAATTGTAGTAAAAGACTGTCGTGTTGAACACTGGCTGAACAATGAAAAGGTGGTTGAGTATAACCGCTGTACGGATGAATGGCGGGCACTCGTGGCAAAAAGTAAATTCAAAACCTGGCAGGGGTTCGGAGAAGTTAAGGAAGGCAGGATACTGCTTCAGGAACACGACAGCAACGTATCATTCAGAAACATAAAGATCCTTGAACTTGAATAATAAATTAACACCCTGTAAACATGGATAAGACAAGCAGAAGAGATTTTGTTAAGAAAAGTGCCCTCGGAGCGGCGGCAATAACCGTTGGCGGAGTCGGTTTTTCTGCACAGAGCTACAGACGGATCATCGGATCCAACGACCGGCTGACCGTGGCACTCGTGGGATGCGGAAGAAGGGTCCGTGCTTATTTCGACCCACTCGTAAAAAATAAAGAGAACGTTACGGTTGCTTATGTATGCGACGTGATGAAAGAACGGCGGGATACCGTTACCGCAGAGATTGCTGAAAAACTGGGGTACTCCCCTGTCAGTGAAAATGACTTTCGCAGAGCCCTCGCGGATAAACGGGTGGATGCTATATTTAATGCAACACCCGATCACTGGCATGCCCCGGGAACCTGGATGGCTCTAGAAGCCGGGAAACATGTTTACCTTGAAAAGCCGCTGACCCATAACCCGAAAGAGGCTGAGTTGCTGATCCGTTTTCAGAAAAAATTCGGAAAGGTGATTCAAATGGGAAACCAACAACGGTCGGCTCCGGACTCCATACAGATTATTGAGGAGATCCATAATGGGGCGATCGGTGATCCCTATCTTGCCGTGGCTTTTTATACAAACCAGAGGGGCCGGGTGAAAAATCCAACCCCCGCTGCCGTACCGAAAGGATTGGACTGGGACCTCTTCCAGGGACCGGCTCCCAGAGTCCCATACCAGGATAACTACTTTGACTACGACTGGCACTGGTTCTGGAATTGGGGAACCGGTGAAACCGGAAACAATGCAACCCATGAAGTGGATGTCGGACGGTGGGCACTCCAGGTTGATTTTCCGGAAAAGGTCATTGTAAATGCAGGAAAATACCATTTTGCCGATGACGGGTGGACCATGTATGATACAATGGATGCAAGCTTCATTTTTCCCGGTGGAAAAACCATCCGTTGGGATGGGAAAAGCAGGAATAATTATAAAACCTATGGAGCAGACCGTGGAACAATAATTTACGGATCGGAAGGATCAGTATATGTCGATCGGGGTGTCTTTAAATGGTATGACCGTTCGGGAAAACTGGTAAAAGACAGCCAGTCAGAACTGGCAGAAGCAGGTACTGCCCTTGGTGGTGGCGGTGATATGACCACCCTGCATGTGGAAAATTTCTTTGATGCTATACGGGGGAAAGCCAAACCCAAATCACCGGCTGAAGAAGGAGCCATGAGCACCCACATGTGCCACCTGGCCAATATTGCTTACAGAACAGGCAAACAGCTTGTTTGTAACCCGGAAAATGGCCGTATCCAGGATCAGGATGCAATGAAGTTGTGGGGAAGGACCTATGAACCGGGCTGGGAACCAAGGATTTAATGCAATGTGCATCATTCAAAATGATGTAAATACAAACTGATGCAATAACCTGATTTGAGCTAAATCATTTAAAACCAAAGATTTTATGTTTACAACAGAAACCTACAAAAACAGAAGAGTCCGACTGAAACAGGATATCCCTGATGGAATAATTCTGCTTCCCGGAAATGAAGAAAGTCCAATGAACTATCAGGATAATCCCTACCGTTTCAGGCAGGATAGTTCATTTCTCTATTTTTTTGGGCTCGATCATTCCGGACTGGTCGGTTATATAGATATTGACAGCGGGAAAGAGATTCTTTTTGGGGATGACCTGACCATCGATGACATTGTCTGGATGGGAACCAAACCATCACTGCTGGAAAGAAGTAAACCATTCGGAATTAATACTGTGTTGCCCTTTTGCTGTCTTCAGGATTATGTAGATGATGCCGTTAAAAAAGATCGCAAAATTCATTTTTTACCACCCTATAGAGCAGAGAATAAGATCATGCTGTGGAATCTGACCGGGATCCCCCCCGGCAAGATCAGTGAAGCGGCATCTGTTGATCTGATCAAAGCTGTTGTAAACCAGCGAAATTATAAAACTCCGGAAGAGATCGTTGAGATTGAAAAAGCGGTGAACATTACCGTGGATATGCACCTTGCAGCCATAAAAATGGCTCAGCCCGGCATGACCGAAGCCCAGATTGCCGCCAGGGTACACGAAGTTGCACTGGCCGGGGGAGGAGATGTCTCCTTCCCGATCATCGCGACAATACACGGAGAAACACTGCACAATCATTACCATGGAAACCGGTTGGAGCCTGGACAACTATTCCTGCTTGATGCAGGAGCCGAAACAGCCATGCATTACGCCGGAGATATGTCAAGCACTTTCCCGGTTGATAAAACATTTACGCAGAGACAAAAAGAGATCTACCAGGTTGCACTGGATGCCCACCTGGCTGCCGTAAATATGTTGAAGCCAGGAGTGAACTTCAAAGATGTTCATCTTTTGGCATGCCGCACCATTGCCGCCGGAATGAAAGATCTGGGTTTTATGAAGGGGGATGTTGACGAAGCGGTGGAACAGGGAGCACATGCACTGTTTTTCCCTTGCGGTACCGGCCATATGATGGGACTGGATGTTCATGATATGGAGGACCTTGGAGAGATTTATGTCGGGTATGACGGGCAACCCAAAAGTACCCAGTTCGGTCTGAAATCATTGCGGTTGGGACGCCCCCTGGAACCCGGGTTTGTGTTGACCATCGAACCGGGAATCTACTTTATCCCCGAATTGATGGGACAATGGAAAGCAGAAGGCAAATTCAAAGAGTTCATCCACTATGATAAGGTGGAGCAGTATATGGATTTTAGCGGCTGCAGGAATGAGGAGGATTTTGTCATGACAGAAAACGGAGCCAGGTGCCTGGGTAAACCGCTTCCAAAAACAATTGAGGAAGTGGAAGCGGTGAGAAGGTGACAGGGAGACGAAGTGACTGAGAGACTCAGAGACAATGAGAGATGAGTGATGAGTGTCGAATGATGAATGATGAGTGAAATACCCGGAAGAAGCTCTGCATAAATTTGTGAAAACCAAGTCACATTTAACATTTAACAATATCTCAAAACTTATCAACTTACAGAGTCCGCCGTAGTCTTGACGTAGGCGGATCAACGTAACTTATAACTATACAAACATGCTTTGCTTGAATGCAGATGATATTCTGAAAGCCGCTTCCTGCCAAGAAGTGGTGATGGCCGTTGAGAAGGCGATGATCATGGCTGAAAAGAAGGAATTCTACATGCCCCAGAGGATACACCTTGACTATAATGGCAATACTCTTCTGCTGATGCCCTGTTTTACCCCGGAGAGTATGGCTACAAAGTTGCTCTCAATATTCCAGGGGAACCGGGAAAAAAAGAAGATGGTGATGAATGGGGTTGTTGTCCTGAATGATGCTGAAACGGGCGAACCCATTGCCCTGCTCAATGGAGCCAGACTGACGGCTGTCCGTACCGGAGCTGTCGGAAGTGTGGGTGTACGGTATATTACTGATCCGGGAATAACCACCGCAGGCATTATCGGTCTTGGAGTCCAGGGTTTTCACCAGGCAATCTTTGTATGCGCGGTCAGGAAAATTCAGAAGATCATAGCCTGTGATATAAACCCGGAAATCCGGGAGGAGTTTGTCAGGCAGTTCCGTTTTTATTATCCGCGAATAGAGATTACCCTGGTAGAACGGATTGAGGATATGCTGAACCAGACCGACTTGATCATAACCGCTACACCATCAAAAACTCCGGTAATTCCGGACAATGAGGAAATGATTTCGGGTAAAAAGTTTGTCGGTATAGGATCGTTTAAACCCGATATGCGTGAGTTTCCTGAAGCACTATTCCGGAACCTGCAATACGTATTCGTGGATACCGATCATGCGTTAACCGAAACGGGCGATTTGATTGATCCTTTGAACAATCGGTGGATCACTGAAGATCAGATCGTTACTGCCGGAAAATTGGTTCTGGGGGAAGCGAAGGTTGATCGGGATCAAACCTGCCTGTTTAAGTCCGTTGGAATGGCCCTGTTTGACCTGGTGGTTTCTGATTATATTTATCAGAAAGCCAGGGAAGAGGGTATTGGGAAGGAAGTGGAGGTATAGGTATAGGAAAACTGTTATTCACTTTAAACATTCTGGTCAAATGCTAAAAAATTGGAAATGGAAACCGCCCGGGGATTGGATGGTTCTGAAGACCATCGATATGCATGCCGGAGGTGAACCCCTTAGGGTCTTCCTTAGCGGAGTTCCGGAAATCAAGGGCAAAACCATCCTTGAAAAGCGGAATTATTTCAGCGAACACTTCGATTACATCCGAAAGGGAACCATGCTGGAACCCAGGGGACATGCAGACATGTATGGTGCCATGATTACCGAACCGGTTACTGAGGATGGTGATTTCGGGGTATTTTTTATGCATAACGAAGGGTATAGCACCATGTGCGGACATGCGATCATTGCTCTGACAAAGCTGGTTTTGGATACCGACATGATCAGCAGAAAGGGTACTGATCCGGTGCTGAAGATCGATGGCCCCGCCGGAAGAATTTTAGCAAGCGGGCACCGTAAAGATGGGATCGTAGCGGAAGCATCGTTCCGCAATGTTCCTTCTTTTGTGTTGCTGGAAGATCAAATGGTTGAAATCCAGGGGATCGGACGGATTACTTTTGACGTTGCCTTCGGTGGTGCCTTTTATGCTTTTTGTGATGCGAAGGCGCTGGCATTGAACCTGGATATTTCCGATTACAATAAACTGATTGATTATGGCAAGCGGATAAAAAAAGCGGTTGCAGTCAATTTTATTATCCGCCATCCTTTTGAGGAGGATCTTAGTTTCCTGTATGGCACCATCTTCACCGGCGATCCCTATGACTACAGAAACCACAGCAGAAATGTATGCATTTTTGCTGACGGTGAGGTGGATCGGTCGGCAACCGGTTCCGGGGTCAGTGCAAGGGCTGCCCTGCATTTTGCAAAAAAAGAATTGAACCTGAATGAGAAGGTAACCATTGAGAGCATCCTTGGTTCCACGATGAACGTCAGGGTAGTGGAAAAAACCACCTATGGGGATTATGATGCAATCATCCCGGAAGTTACAGGGACAGCTCACATAACAGGGCAGAATGAATTCTGGTTCGATCCTGAAGATCCAATGAATGAGGGATTTATGCTACGGTAACAATTGTAAGTAATCAGGGATAATAATTGGTTTTACAAATTCAATTAAATGAGTTGGTGAGCCCCTAACCCGTCACATCTTCATTATATATTATGGTAACAATAAGAAAAACACTTCCATACTTCTTCGTTTTATGCTGCATGCTGAGCCGAATTGCATGCCCTCAGCAACCGGAATCTCCATTGATATCCTCATTTATCGAATACAAACAAATGAAAGAAAGTACAACTATAGGGCTGGAGTGGATTAGCCTGGGGCCTGTGGTTAATTCCGCAAGGGTGGAGGCTGTGCAACTCGATCCCTCTCGTCCCGGAACCATGTATGTTGCTTTCGGATCGGGGAATCTTTGGAAAACAGTAAATAACGGTTTAACGTGGAAAGCGATTTTTGAAGATCAACCGGCACTGGGAATTGGAGATATTGCTCTTGCTCCGTCCAATCCGGAAATTATCTTTCTGGGGACTGGAGAAAGCTTAAAGAAACCCCGGAACTTTACCATGCCTGGAACGGGTATTTATAAATCGGAAGATGGAGGAGCAAGCTGGTTACACTGTGGGCTGAATGATTCCTGGCATATTGGGGAGATAGCCATTCATCCCACAAATCCAGACATTGTGTTCGTAGCAGTTCTGGGTCATTTTTGGTCCCCCAATCCAAACCGGGGATTGTATCGAACAATCGATGGTGGTATCAATTGGGAACATGTTTTATATATCGATGAAAAAACAGGCGTTAATGATGTAGTGATTTCACCCGGTAACCCGGATGTTTTGTATGTTTCTGCCTGGGAAAACTTTCCGGGAACCACCGGTAGTAATAGCGCAGTGTATACCAGCAAAGACGGTGGGGAAACATGGAAAAGAGTAAGGGATGGATTTCCCCGGGGCGACCGGATTGGCAGAATCGGTATCGCTGTTTCAAGGGATGATCCGGAAAAAGTGTATGCCCTTGTTGATAACCTTGGGAACAGGAATCAGGGAGCAGCTGAAGTATATAAAAGTGTTAATGGTGGAGAAAAATGGACCAGAACCCATGCTGAAGGATTGCTTATTTTTTCCCGGATCGGATGGTATTTTGCAGATATATATGTTAACCCTCAAAATGACGATGAGATTTTTGCTCTCGGTATACGGATGGCACACAGCACTGACGGAGGAGCTACTTTTGATCTGGTAGGCGGGGATGTATTTCATATTTTCCCCAGTGATGCTGATCCACTCCATCTTGACCATTGCGAATTATTCATAAATCCTGCAAATCCTTCTCACCTGATGCTGGGAAATGATGGTGGACTGTATTGCAGTTACGATAAGGGTAAAAACTGGATTCACTACAACAATATTCCTGCCGGTGAATTTTATGATATTACCGTTGATAACCAGGATCCTTATATGATTTATGGAGGGACACAGGATGATGCAACAGTTTTTGGCCCGGCAAATGAGTGGAATCCACGATATGCTGATGGATGGAGATACCTGTGGGTTGATGCCTGGAGCGGGGGTGATGGTTGTGTAACCCAGGTCGATCCGGAGGACCCGAATACCGTCTATTTTAGCTCCCAGAATGGCGGAATGATGAGAAAGAATTTGAAAACCGGACTATCTAAACCCATCCGGCCAAGCCTGTCCGGAAATCAATCCGGGAACCTTCATTTCAATTTTGTATCACCATATATAATATCGCAGCACGACTCAAAAACTCTCTATCATGCAGGGAATTATGTATTAAAAAGCATGAACAGAGGCGATAGCTGGGATGTTATCAGTGAGGATTTATCTGTCTCAAAGTATCCGGATAAAGAATCTGTTGCTGCAGGTGCACTGGCAAAGTCTCCACTGGATACCGGGCTTATCTATGTGGGAACCGACAGGGGGGCATTCTGGGTCTCACGGAATGACGGGGAGTCATGGGAGGAACGGTCAGAAGGACTGGCAAACAATTATGTACGCAGTATCGTAGCATCCAGGTATTCTCCCTCCAGGGTGTACCTGGCGATGACGGGAATAAACTACGATGATCTCCATCACTACCTGTACGTGTCTGAAGATTATGGCGGGAGGTGGAAGAAAATCAAAGGAAATATGCCCGATGAAATCGTTTATGTCCTATGTGAGGATCCCCTCTTTGAAAATATCCTGTATGCAGGTTCATACCGGGGTGTTTATGTATCAATGGACAGGGGAGAATCCTGGTCATTGCTGGGCAGGAATATGGCAGCGGCGGCTGTTGCGGACCTGGTTATCCAGGAGCAAACCATGGATCTTGTGATTGGAACACATGGACGTGGGATCTATAAGATCAATCTTAAACCTCTTCACGAAGTATACAGAATGGGCTATCCACCGGAGGAGAATTATCTGTGTGAAATTCCAATGGCAAAAAGGCCCTGGATCAATGACACGCATCGTGATCCGGATTTCAGTACTGTTCGGAAAGTGCCCATTACCTTTTGGGTACCCGATACAAAACCTGTTACACTGAAAGTCATTAACAATAAGGAAAAAATCTTCTGGTCGAAAAAAATTGAATCCAAACGTGGGTTCAACCAGTATCGGTGGGACCTGGTCATCAAAGAAGAGGAAAGTATGACCCCCTATTTTATTCATTATAAACGGTTCCTGGATAAGGG
>CAZTES010000127.1:0-9772 GCA_964612275.1 uncultured Rikenellaceae bacterium | reverse complement strand
AAATGGCAGAGGTATCCGTCGGACAGCCAACCGTGCGGATCAGGGGAATTAATGTGGGTGGTAGCAGAACCAGATCGTAAATCACAAAAAAATTGACATCATGGATTACAAAAAAATAGCAGAAAAATCAGTCAGCCAATGCCTGCAAAAAGGCGCTGATGCTGCAGAGGTATACATTGAGTCAGGCAGGGAACTGAGTGTTGAAATACGAAACGGAGCGGTAGAAACCGTTCAGGAAGCAGCCTCACACGGGGTGGGTATCCGGGTTTTTGTTGAAGGGAAAATGGCATTTTCACATTGTAACGATTTTTCTGATGACGCCCTCAACCATGCAGTATCCAGTGCAGTGGATTTTGCTGCCAATACTACTCCGGATGAAAACAACATATTGCCGGAAGATCAGCCGGATGCTGAAGTAGAAGAACTCTATGACCCCTCCATCGCTGCTGTTGCTATGGAAACCAAAATCGATATGGCAAAAGAGGTCGAAGCCCTTGCGCTGAAAGATCAACGAATAACCAAAAGTTCCGGGGCAGGATTCGGAGAAGGCGACGGTGAAATCATTATCGGAAATTCCAACGGCATGCTGAAAAGTTATAAATCGTCCTTTTGTAACTATGGAGTGGGCGTGGTTGCCGAAAAAGGGGAACAAAAATCAACCGGCTACGAATATTGTGGGAGACGATTCTTTGAAGACCTGGAGGGACCGGAGAAAATTGCCCGCATTGCCGCACAAAAAGCCTACGAAATGCTCGATCCGCAAATGATCAAAACCCAGAAGGCATCGGTGATATTCGACCCGGATGTGGCCCGTTCTATCCTGGGCGGAATCCTCGGTGCACTCAACGGGGAAAGAGTCCTTCAGGGAGCCAGCTTCCTGGCCGATAAAATGGACCAGAAATTCGCTACTGAGCTGATGACCCTGATCGATGACGGGACAATACCCCGGGGACCCGGCAGCAAACCATTCGATGGAGAAGGCGTACCAACACAAAAACGAATACTGGTCGATGCCGGTGTCTTAAAGGGGTTTTTATACAACACAGCCGTAGCAAAAAGAGCCGGCGTGAAAAGTACCGGCAATGCTTCACGGGGTGATTTTCGCAGCCTCCCGGGGATCGGATTCCATAATCTCTATATGGCAGCCGGGAGCCATACCCCGGAGGAGATCATTAAATCAACAAAAAAAGGACTGCTGTTGAAAGGGGTTACAGGATACGGGATCAATCCGGTGAATGGACATTTCAGTGGCGGGGCTTCCGGCTTCTGGATAGAAAACGGCGAGATCGTTTTTCCCGTCAAAGGACTGACCATCGCCGGTAATGCATTTGAGATGCTCAACGCAATCGATATAGTCGGGAATGACCTCGATAGGAACCGCAGCTTCACCGCTCCAACATTCCGGATCACTGGAATGCAGATCGGGGGAACATAGAATAAAGGTTTATGTTATTCGTTAATTGGGATTACCCGTTCTGAACGTTGAATGTTGGATGTTGCCTTGCCTGCCGGCAGGGATGTTGGCTGTTGAACGTTCTTCGTGCAAAACGAATTACTCTCTCTTGCGCATCTTGACCTTTTCAGACCAGTCAATTAGTTTACGCAACGCATCGTATGCAAGCAGCAGGTAGAAAAGCATGCTTGAAAACCAGATAACGAATACATTAAACCAGAGGGTTTCCAGTTCGTGGTTAGCAATAATTTTAACGGGAGAATAAAAATGAGCCCTTCCGGTCCTGGAGATGGGATACATATAAATGGGAGCCGCCTTGCGAACCAGTTCATGATTCACTTCCTTGAATAACCGGATATCTCTGTTCAAAACCAATTCTGCCAGTTTATCATTGAAATACTGTTTCTCAATCCTGTAAAAGGAGTTTTCGCTGCCCAGCGAATCGATTAATTGATCATATGTTTTCTCTCTCATTTGTGTTGCCTCGCGCTCTTTCTCCCGGTAATAATCCCGAACAACTTCCAGGTACTTTCTGGCATCCATACTGACAGATTTATTGTAGTAAGCCGGCTCCATTTTTTCTATTTGATCAAAGAGAGGAAAGGCTTCATAACGGTGCAGTTTTTCTATTTCATTTTTAACCAGCTTCAGGTTTGAAGCAACATTATCTTCAAAGGAGTCCATGGATAACGAACGATCCACTTCATCTAATCTGGCTATGATTTGTGGTATAAGTGTTGTTGCATAATAGGCTGCATTTTTTTGTTCCTTATCAAACCGGTAAAAATTTCTTTCGAACAGGTTGTTTTTAAATTGCTCGACAGCGATGGCTTCATACGCCCAGCGCGAAGTCATCAATTCTCCTATAGCCGGCACGTATGCAGGATTGCGAAACATATTATGTAATTTATCAAACTTCACAATTACACCACTGAAAAGGAGTTGTGGAACCAGGATAAATGGAATGATAATGTATATAGCCACGACAGAGTTTAATCCGGATGACAGGTTTAGTCCGATCATGTTTGCCATGCAGGAAGCAGAAAACAAAACAATCCAATATTGGAATGTCATCCCTTTTATTTCCAGAATGGTGTTCCCGATCAGGATAAAACTGAAGGTCTGGATTGCCGAGATCAGGAAGAGGATCAGGATTTTGGAATGGAGGTAACTGAGCCGGCTAAGGTGAAGGAATGATTCCCTTTTCAGGATCTTCTGATCCCGGATGATCTCTTCGGCGCTAACAGTCAATCCCATGAAAAGAGCCACCACCACGGCCATAAAGATGTAAGCGGGGAGATTCTCATTTTCCTTGAAAATATAGAGTAAGGTGCCCGACTGGTCGCTTACATATTTGGTAAAATAGCCGATGATCAGGGCAAGGAGGGGTGCTTCCAGGAAATTGATCAGCATGTATTGCCGGTTGGCAAGTTTTGACAGAACGTTGCGGTTGATAAAGATCCAGAATTGTGACCACGGGTTGGGTATACTGAAGATGCGTGGAGGCAGGGATCTTTTGGGACCCTTCTCCTGGGGTTCTGATTCGAAATTTTTCAGGTAAAGCTGATACCACTCCCCGGGGGAGACCTTTCTCTTTTCCACCAGTTTCCCGTATTCATCCACCTCACGTGCTTCCACGATCTGGAGGATCTGTTCCGGGATAACATTACCACAGGAGAGGCATTGACCCTCTTCTGCATTTACATAATTGCTGGCTGTTTTAAAATAGACCAGTGCGTCGATGGGATTCCCTTTGTAGATCGGGTATCCCCCTTTATCCAGGATCAATATCCGGTCAAACAATTTAAAAATATCGGAGTAGGGCTGGTGGATATTGATGATGACCAGTTTCCCTTTGAGGGTTTGCTCTTTCAGCAGCAGCATTACTTTTTCTGAATCAAGGGACGAGAGACCCGAAGTGGGTTCATCAACAAACAATATGGAGGGTTCCCGGATTAGCTCCAGGGCGATATTCAGCCGTTTGCGCTGTCCTCCACTGATGAATTTATTCAACGGCGTTCCGACCTTCAAGTTCCGGATTTCATACAGTTCCAGATCTTTCAGGATTTTATTAATCCGCTTCAGCACGTCCGCTTTTGATAATTGGCTGAAACAGAGCTTCGCATTGTAGTAAAGATTCTGGAATACGGTCAGTTCCTCCATGAGCAGATCATCCTGGGGGACAAAGCCGATCATCCCCTCCAGCTTTTCCTTCTCAGCATAAAGATCATATCCATTAATCAGGATTTTCCCATGCTGGGGCCGAATGCTCCCGTTCAACATGTTCAGGAGGGTTGATTTGCCCACCCCGCTTCCTCCCATGATCCCGATCAGATTGCCCGACTCTTCGGTAAACGAAAAGCGGTGTATTCCGTTTTCACTTTTTTTGAACTTGAATTCTATATCCAGCACCTGAAAAACGATCTTTTTGTGATCCCTTTCGCGGAAAAAACAGTTCGAAACATCACTGTAATAGATGGGTTTGATTTTCGGACTTGTAAGCAGGGAACCCTGATCGAGCAGATGGATCCTGTCCGGTGGGATGTAATGCCCGTTGAGATGGATGCTGCTGTTCCCCAGGTAGCGAAAAATGAAGGTGTTTGTGCTGGCATGATGAAGAACGATGATCATCCCATCAAGATCACTTTTCTGGATGTAGTGGATCCCTTCTACCGGGGAATTCGGTTCTTTGCTGATTACCAGCAACTTGTTTTTTTCAATATCATCCGAGAGGGGATCCAGTATGTAGGTCTTTGTGTTGTGAAGCTCCGTCTCGGTTATATTGAAACAACCGGCAACCATCTTCACAAAATCTAATTCACGGTCCGTCATTACCTCATCTTCGTTGATGAATTCAACGAGTCGCATAAAAACGATAAATTTCTCTCGCTGCCGGAGATTTTTGTTTATTTCATCGCAAATGGAGTGAATATTTTCAGTATTCAGCCGATCTTTTAGGACAAATGTTTCAGCCCCCTCTTTTACCACTTCAGGATGATAGGTGGCAATGTACTTCTCAAACAGGGTAATGTAATTGTTGATGAGTTGGGCACTCAGATGTTGCTGAAGATAGAAGTGGACAATCTCGATGGCCCTGGATGACAGGCCATTTTTACTAACATTGGCAATCATAGCAAACAGCTGCAGCAAAGCATTCAGAATGGATTCATTCATACGGAATTACTTTATCAGAAATGAAAACACTATGAACGGGTGAAAAAACAGCAAAAAAAACCCTGTCAGAATCAGGCATGACAGGGGAATCTACAGGGGATTAAACAATTTTGTTTCGGATGCTTCCCACGATTGATTCGATCTTCTCAAATGTCTCGTCACTCAACTGATCCTCTATTGCATCATAATGTCCTTTCAGCTCGTTCAATACATTACTGATTTCAATAACATCTTCATCCGCTTTAATTGGCTCCATGATTTCAACCAGCTTTTTCAGGGAGGATTTCTGGTTTAAAATGATATCCATCAAGGCTGCGTTGTCTTCAGCCGTAATGGCTATTTGTGTCGTAATGTACAGACCCTCAATCCAGCTGCCAGCCATCACTAAAATAGCCAGTTTATCCTGGTTATTTGATGTCAGGTAATTATAGGTATCAATAAACGAGTCTGAAATGATACTGATGAGCGAATCGCCGTTTTCCAGATTTTTTTCAACCCGTTCAGCATACGTTTGATTGAATGCGCTTGAAATTTCAATTTCATCGATGAGTTTTTTAGAAGCATCCAGGTACAACATGGTTTCCTGCTTCATCATATAGGTGCTTGCATAGCTTAAATCGGCTCCATAAATACCCAGATTGAGGGCTTTTTCAACCTGCGTAAAATAATTCCCTGCATTGGATGTAGGATTAGAGATAGCGAGAATATAGGGGGCACCTGCCTCATTTAACAAGGTGGTGATTTCAAAAGAGGTAGGTAGTGGATAACCCGAAATATGTTCAATCACTTTCTCCTTTAGTGTATCTGCTTCAGTTGCCTCCAGGTCTTTTGATACAGATTTATCCGACCTGGAAGTACAGGCAATCAGACCAGTAACCAATAGAATAATCAGCCCTGCATTGAGGTTTTTAAAGATGTTGGATGGTTTCATTTGTTTCGGTTTTAATTAGATTTAACAAACGATAGACGATGCTCTGATCGCATAAATTATCCTTTCAAAGATCACTACAATATAATAAAAACATGGAAAAAAATAACAACAATGGGTGAACTACGTGATAATAAATGCATTTTATACCATCATCAGGAGATTGGCATTGTGCTATCCGGTTGATTTTGGTATTCCCGGGAATCGATTATTGATTTCAATGTCTGTACCATGATCCAGATATCTTCGTATCGGCAATAGAGGGGTGAAGGGGCAATCCGGATGATGTCGGGACTTCGGAAATCGGGGATGATATTTTTTGATTTCAATGACTGAGCGATCTGCAGGGCATAACTATTTCTTCTGAGGGCGATATGCCCCCCCCTTTTTTCTGAATTTCCCGGTGTGCCGATTGAGAAGTCATAGGGTGGTTCAGACAGCAGGTTATCAACCAGGGCAATGAGGTAGGAGGTAAGGTGTATGGATTTTTCATGGATCTGATCAATGCCGGCCTGATGGATAAGATTCAATGCATCTTTCAGGGGGGCCATGCTCAAAATAGCAGGCGTGGATATTTGCCAGCCACCGGCATTTCGCTGGTGTGAAAAGTCAAGAGACATGTCAAATTGCTTTTCCTTTTCAAAACCAAACCAGCCTGGCATCATCGGCTCTTTATCGAAGTGGCGTTCGTTCAGGTAGATAAAAGCGGGGCAACCGGGTCCGCCATTAAGGTATTTGTACCCGCACCAGTAAGCGAAGTCAACATCCATAGCTGATAATTCATGAGGCACAACGCCTGCTGAGTGAGAACAATCAAAGCCAATAATGACACCTTTTTTGTGAGCCCCTGCGGTGATCTGTGCCATGTCAAGCAATTGGCCATTCCTGAAATATACCGAGGGGAGCAGTGCGAGGATCACCTCGTCGGTCAGGTATTCCAGGATCCTCTTTTCCGAAATGGATCCATCCGGTTCTGCCGGAACGAGAACCAGGTGCTGTTCAGGATCGTATCCACGCATCTTGAGATGCCCTTTGAGGGCATAAATATCGGAGGGAAAGTTTTTTTCATCAGCCACTATTTTGTTTTTTTTACCCGATGGAGTGTAAAATGTACTCAGTAAGGCATGCTGATTTACCGTAGTTGTTCCCGTACAGATAACCTCCCCGGATCGTGCCCCTACCAGGGGCGCCATTAATTTCCCGACCTCTTCTGCCATCCAAAACCAGGGTTGATCACCATTCAGCCATCCTCCGATACCCAGCGATTTCCATTCGTTGAGCACGCGAAGCAGGGAGGCCTCCCCTCCTCTTGAGCAAAGCCCCAGTGAGTTACCATTCAGGTAAATTGTTTTCCCGGGCAGGGAAAAATGATGGCGAAATTGTTGTAACGGATCTTTCGAATCAAGGGTTCGTGCAAATTCCAGTGAGGGAGCAAAGGCTGTTGATACCATATCGAAGCGGATTTGTTTTTGGTGTATGTGAATGGATTATTCTGGTGCTTTCCGGTCACCCGGGCCGCTTTAAATTTTATCGATAATGCTCAGAATGGCGGAAACCAACGATGCCCCAAGATGTTCGGATCGTTCCGGAGACCATCCGTATTGGGGGTCGGGTAGATTGTCGCTGTCTTTAAAAGGCATTTCTATTGTTAGTGACAAACAATCAAACCGTTGTGCTATGTTTTTTGAACAAATACTTAAATTTGCTTTGCCCGGTCTGTCCCCCGAGTAGCCATATTCTGTCTGAAAATCCGGGGTGATGCTTTCCCAATTCCTGGTGAAGTGTTCCTGGAGGGAAGCCAAACGTTTTGTAAAACCCGGAATTCCCTGGATGGAAGATGAAAACACATAGGGAATGCCTTCTTCACCGTGAATGTCCAGGTTGAGATCAACACCGGTCTTCAGCATGAGCTGCAGCGTATAATATACTTCGGGGCTTTTCTCTTTGCTGGGATTTTCCCATTCGCGGTTAAGATCCACCCCGGTTGCGTTGGTTCGCATATTCCCGCGTATTCCCCCATCGATATTGAGATAGGGGATGACGTAAACGACCGCTTTTTCAAATATTTTCAGGGATACCGGGTCATCTTCGTCGAGCATCCGGTCCAGAAAACCCTGCATGAACCAGGAAGCCATGCTTTCGCCCGGATGCTGGCGACCAAGAACCCAGATCTTTTTCTTGCGTTCAGCAGGTTCACCCACAATCAATAGATCGATATCTTTTCCTTCAACAGTCTGCCCGACCGATTCAAGAATACACCGGGGAGAATGCTGTGCAGCATGGACCAGGTCCAGGTGCTGATCATAGGTGTAGGGTGCAAAATAGGCATAAAAGACAGCATTGTACTCGGGTTTATGATCAATGGTTAATACCTGCCCATCAAAGGTTGTCGGCACCCTGAACCAGGTCATCCGGTCATAAGAAGCACAGGCATTATAATTTTCCCAGCCTTCTTTGGAAAACGCATTGCCTGCATTGGTGATTCTAATCCTGCAAGGGTAACCAGCAACGCCTTGCAACCTGAAGTAGAACCACTGCAAGAAATCAGCACGGTTGTCCGGCCTGATTTGCAGTTCAATGTTGTCGACATGTTTTGCGGAGATTATTCTGATGTTTCCGCCATCAAAGTTGCTGCTGACTTTCATAATGGTATTCGTTGAAACGGTTTATCTTCCTTTGACATGGAATATTTTGGTGTTTTTTTTAAGCAGGTGAATGGTGAACCAGATGACAGACGCAGCGGCAGCGAGCACAATCCACATGCGGGTAGGATAAGGCTTTCGCGACATAAAAAAATTCCGGAACAGGTCAAGAAAGGCAAAGGAAATGAAAATATTGATAAATCCGTGGTACTCCCGCTTTATCACGTTACGCCAGGAAAAATCCAATTGGCTGGATTTCCAGTTTCTGAATCGAGGAAAGAAAGCCGGAGTGTCCGTTGACCAATCCAGAAATGCTTTCCCAAATTTTTCCCGCAGGAAAACCTCTTCGGCAAACATGATCCGTTCATAATAGAGCCAGAAGAGCAAAAAGAACAGGAGGAGGCACCATATTGACTCCAGGAACAGGGCTACACCCAGCCAGATAATCAAGTTTCCAAGATACAGGGGGTGCCTCACCAGGGAATAGATGCCGGTGGTATTTAACGTTTCAGCCCTCTGCCTTTTGATGTTTCTCCCGGAAGTGCCTCTCGGGGTCGGTCCGATGGTAATAATGCGGACTCCCAGCCCAAGGAGGCTTACACACAGGTATATCAGATCCCTGTATGGGCTGGGATGATAGCCGGAAAAATCCTTCAATGCATAATATATGAGCACTAAGCCGAGGATAAAAACCGGCAGGTATCCCCGCCTTTTGAACAACCAGTTACCGCTTTTGTTGAATTCTTCGATGAGAGCCATATACCAGAAAACTTGGATGCTGAATGGATGTAAAAGTATAAAAAAAATTGACGGAATTAAACCGGTTGCCAGGTTATGAATGAACAATTCAGGGTAAGGGGGGAGGAGAGCTTAAAAATTCCATTTCAAGCGAATGAAACCGAAACCCAGATCTTCTTTTTGATCGGTGAACTTCCCGTTGAAGTACTGAGCAATGAGGGAAATGAAGAGATTATCTTTAAGCGAAAGATCAAGGGTTGGACCGGTAAAAACAGCATCCATCGAGGGAAAGTACATGAGTGCCAGGTTTCCGTTCAACAGGGGTGTGAAGGGATAGGCTATCTGCAAGCCGATCGAATAGTCGGTGAATGAAAGGGTCTTGACCGAAAGTGGCATGAAGTAAAATGCACTGAAATTGAGAATGGAGAGATCATAACCATTGTATAGAAACTCTGCCAGGAGATAAATCGAGTTTTCAAAGGTATAATCTGCGGATACTCCAACGATCATAAAGCCGGAGGTATCGGAAAATTGCTTCCTGGGATGAAAATAGGTCAATTCTCCCCGGAAACCGGCTCCCTTAATATCACCCGACCAACCGATACCCGCGACATAATCCTCACTGTTCAGCATACCCGCCAACAATTGAATGTCGTAATTCCATTTGTTGAACCGGAACAATCCGGCAGCTGTAATATCATCGTTTTGATCCACTTTAACGGCTGCTTCTGCCAGGGATGAGACACCGGTATAATACTGGATGCGAAGTGCATCACTTCCGGGTTTCTCCACATAATCAAAATCGAAGAAGGAGTAAGCATTGAAAATATCATTGGG
>CAZTES010000126.1:8280-9799 GCA_964612275.1 uncultured Rikenellaceae bacterium | reverse complement strand
CCAATCACCAGTGCAGTTCCGGCGATTGGTTTTGTGCCTTTAACTTTAAGTTCTACAATAATCAAAGGCCGATGGCCTTGATCGTAAAACAATCTCGTACCACGACTAAGCGGTAGCTTGTGCGAAGGCAAGTTCGTGCTACGAGTACGCACCTCTTTATTCGTCGGACGAACTGTAGTCGTCCGACGAAGGACCGAACGGACACCTCCAGGCGTTTAATAGAACAAAACCAGAAACCAGGAACTGAAAATCGTAAACCGAAAACCAGAAACTATATTTTAATTCGGTAGCTGTCCCTATTTGCAAAACAAAGTATATGTTTTAGAACAACAGTAGTTTGTGTAACCCTTATGATAAAAATCATATCATAATCAGGATTTTAAGGATTAACTTCGTGAACTGAATTCATGAGCAAAAACCCCCGTCAGTAAGAGTAAGAATTTGTCAGGCAAAATGATGAAAGACATACTCCTTTATGATGATCAGATTCATCAGGGGAGATTTTTAATGCCTGGATATGAGGGAGTAGGTCCTTTGTCCGGGTTTTTCCGCATTGGGGACAAAAAAAACATGATAAATGATGAAAAGCGAAGAGAAGATAAAACATCTGATCAACCTCAGGGACGCTGCCAGGCTGGGGGGTGGACCTGAGCGTATCGAGTCACAGCATGCCAAAGGTAAATACACTGCAAGAGAAAGAATTGAAATATTGCTTGATGAAGGGAGCTTCGAGGAATATGATATGTTCGTGGAACACCGTTGCAGTGATTTTGGACTAAAAGATAAAAGTTACCTCTCCGACGGGGTTGTTACCGGTCATGGTACCATCGACGGTAGAGTTGTTTATCTGTATGCACAGGATTTTACGGTTTTTGGAGGTTCTCTTTCTGAAACCATGTCAATGAAAATCTGTAAGATCATGGACCAGGCTATGTGTGTAGGGGCACCACTGATAGGGATTAATGACAGCGGGGGTGCCAGGATCCAGGAGGGTGTACGCAGCCTGGCGGGTTATGCAGAGATCTTTCGAAGGAACATTCACGCTTCAGGGGTTATACCTCAGATATCAGCCATTTTTGGGCCTTGTGCCGGTGGAGCCGTGTACTCACCTGCCCTTACGGATTTTGTCATCATGAGTGATAAAACCAGCTACATGTTTGTTACTGGACCAAAAGTAACAAAATCAGTCACCGGCGAGGTCATCAGCACGGAAGCCCTGGGAGGGGCAGAGATGCATGGCAGCCGCTCAGGGGTGTCCCATTTTATCGCTGAAGATGAAGAGGAAGGATTGATGCTGATACGAAAACTGATCTCCTATTTTCCGCAAAATAATCTGGAAGATCCGGTGCAACTTGATAATAAGGACCCCATCGACAGGGTGGATGATCAATTGAATGAGATCATCCCTTCTGATCCTTCAAAACCCTACAATGTAAATGACATCATTCACTCTATCGTTGATGGAGAGGAATTCCTGGAAGTACACAGGAACTTTGCGCGGAATATTGTGGTTGGTTTT
>CAZTES010000126.1:0-8270 GCA_964612275.1 uncultured Rikenellaceae bacterium | reverse complement strand
TGCCAGGATGAATGGCATTTCCATTGGGATCGTTGCGAACCAGCCAAGCTTTCTCGCAGGCGTGCTGGATATCGATGCGTCAAGGAAAGCAGCCAGGTTTGTGCGTTTCTGTGACTGCTTCAGTATCCCGATCATCAGCCTGGTTGATGTGCCCGGATTTTTGCCCGGTAGTGCACAGGAATTCGGAGGGATCATTTCCCATGGAGCCAAACTGATGTTTGCTTATGGGGAGGCAACCGTGCCCAAAATTACAATTACTCTCAGGAAATCATATGGAGGAGCACATTGCGTAATGGGATCCAAACAATTGCATGGAGACCTGAACTATGCCTGGCCCAGTGCAGAGATTGCCGTGATGGGTCCGCGGGGAGCAATTGAGATCCTTGAAAGCAAAGCCCTGAGCAATATCAGTGATCCGGATGAAAAAAATGCTTTTGTTATGGAGAAAGAAGCCCAATACAGAAAAAAATTTGCTAACCCTTACGAAGCAGCCAGGTATGGATATATTGACGATGTAATAGAACCAAGAAACACGAGGTTCAGGATTATCAGGGGATTGGGAACCTTGATGACGAAAAAAGAAGTCCTGCCGGCCAGGAAACACTCAAACCTGCCCCTTTAAAATTGGAATTATGGATCTACAGAACAATCTAAGTATTGCCATCCTTGGCTACCTGATCGTATTTTTAGCGCTTGTGCTGTTGTACGTTGTATTCACCTTTTTCCCAAAACTGCTTGCCTGGAGACCCGGTCGTAATAAGAAGATGCCTGAAACAGGGGCTATTTCAGGGGAGGTAAATGCTGCAATCAGTATGGCTATATTCTTGTATTTCAACGAACAACATGATGAGGAGAGCAATGTGATGACCATACGGAAAATAGCCAGGGCATATTCTCCATGGAGTTCGAAAATTTATACTGTACGCAATATTTTTAACAGGAGATAGGTAGTGCAATGAAAAAATTCAAGTTTGTCATCAATGGTAATACGTATCATGCAGAGGTTGATGGTTTTGACGGGAACAAAGCCAACATTGAAGTTAATGGTACCCCATATGAAGTTGAGGTCCTCCAGGAGATCCGTGAATCCAAAACCCCAACACTGGTGCGATCAAAGATCAAAGGGCCTGACAAGCCTTCTATCGATAAGGCGGAAGTCGGTATGAATGTCCCGATAAAAGCACCGCTTCCGGGAAATATCATTAAAGTGCTGGTCGAAAAAGGTGATATTGTTAAGAAAGGGGATATACTCCTGTTGATGGAATCCATGAAGATGGAGAATACCGTTCTGGCAGAAAAGGATGGAGTGGTGGAGAATATCCTGGTTGAAGCAGGTCAACCTGTGTTACAAGGTGATGTTTTGATTGAACTGGTTTAGGAAATGAAGAAATTTGCCCTTGTTATACTAACCATTACGAGTATCGCATTATTGCAGGAGCTTTGCTGCTATAGCGGCTGGGGAACAGCAAAGGCTTTCCCGGAAAGAGACTGGACCGAACAGGGTGATGATGAAGGCATAGCAAAAGCAGAGGAAGATACTGTGAACCTTTCTACGCAGGATGCCGGAAAAATAAGGATGTTTGACGGGGTTATCAGGGGATTGAAACGTTTCTACAGTTTTACAGGATTCAGGAATGTTACCTGGGGACATGTCGTCATGATCCTTGTCGGAATGTTTTTTATCTTCCTGGCTATCAGGTTTGAGTATGAACCTCTTTTGCTGATTCCCATCGGGATAGGCATCATCATAGGCAATATACCCTTTTTACAGGACGGGAGCATCAATCTTCAACTGGGTGTCTACCAGGACGGTTCAGTAATGAATTACCTTTATTTCGGGGTGGTCAAAGGGATCTATCCTCCCCTGATTTTCTTGGGTATAGGTGCCATGACAGATTTTTCCTCTCTTATTTCAAATCCAAGGCTGATGCTCCTGGGTGCTGCGGCACAGGTCGGCATTTTCCTGACCTTTCTGGGAGCCTTAAGGCTTGGGTTTACCCCCCCTGAAGCAGGGGCCATTGGGATTATCGGCGGTGCTGACGGCCCCACGGCCATTTTCCTTTCTTCCAAGCTTGCCAACGGCATCAATGTGCTTCCCGACGGTACTACGGTAAAGAACCTGATTGGCCCTATTGCTATCGCTGCCTATTCATATATGGCCCTGGTGCCTGTCATTCAGCCACCCATTATGCGCTTGTTGACAACGCGGCACGAACGGCTGATTAGGATGAAACCGCCAAGGGCTGTCTCAAAGAAAGAAAAGATACTGTTCCCCCTTATAGGGCTCATCCTAACTGCCTTCATTTCCCCCAGTTCACTTCCCTTGCTGGGCATGTTGTTCTTTGGTAATATGCTCAAGGAATCAGGCGTTACACGCCGCCTGGCTGATGTAGCCCGTACCTCTTTGATCGATATTGTTACCATTGTCCTGGGATTAACGGTCGGTGCTTCCACACAAGCGGATGTCTTCCTGACCAGGGAATCCATCCTGATCTTTATCCTGGGAGCCATATCCTTTATGATCGCAACGGCCGGAGGGCTTATTTTTGCTAAGGTCATGAACCTTTTTCTCAGAGAGGATCAGCGGATCAATCCATTGATCGGGGCAGCCGGTGTTTCAGCCGTTCCTGATTCTGCCCGGGTGGTTCAGAATATGGGGCTGCGTGAAGATCCTTCAAACCACCTGCTGATGCATGCGATGGCTCCCAATGTTTCCGGAGTGATCGGCTCAGCCGTTGCAGCAGGGATACTGTTGAGTTTCTTGTTTTAAAGAAACTGAAAAAGAGCTTTCTTATTCGCGCCAGCCGGGCAGGCTGGTACCCCGCAGCTCAGCTACAGAATAAGTTTCTAAAGCTTGCTTCAGGGTTTCAAACCCGTGATTCGTCAGACGAGCGTAAGTCGTCTGACGAAAAGTATTTTCAGACCCGTCAGGGTCTTCTCCAAAGGAGTGCCTATGGCAGAAGACCTGGCGGTGTCTTGTACATTGAATCTTGAAATTTGGAAATTATTTGTGATTTGTTACTTGGAGTTTGGCAAGTTCCGGTCCATAGTGCCTTTCCGCTGAATAACAACGTCGTTGGACCGGGGTTTTGGAATACGTATAAGCCGGAATTTTTGAGGGTATTTCTTGTCACTTGTCACGCGTTACTTGTCACTTGTGTTCAAATCAATCCGGTTAACCATCTCCATCACCATCTCCTCCAGTTTCTTTAACGCTTCCGGGGCGCCGGAATAGTCCTTGATCTTCTTCTGACGGGTTCCATCGGAGTAGTAGAGCCAGGTCGTAGGCAGGTCTGTCCAGGGTTCGACATACTCATCCTCCATGGAAAAGAATCCCGCCTCTTCAAAAGCAAGCCGGAGCTGCTTCAACTCCTTACGGGAGAGCCTTCCGGTGTATTGCCCGGTCATTTTCACGTGCTCCTTTCCTTCATAAACGACCAGCCCGTTGCTGTAGATCTCCGCACGGTAAACCGGACAATCACCCATGCAGGGAGTGGATTCTATCGAAATGACCAGATCCTTTTCCGTTAATCCCCTCTGGCTTGCACAGGAAAAGACGAGAAGAATTACGATAAGATGTGTTAGGCAGTTTAATGCACGATTCATACGATAAAGGTAATAAGAATTTCCCTTAGGAAAATTTAGTTCCTGGTTCTCAGTTTACAGTTTTCAGTTCCGTTTTATTTTGCAGTTGGAGCTATCCGGTCCATGAAAGGTTTTCCAGATAAATAACAACGCAGTTGGACCGGGGTTTTGGATTACATAAAACCTGGAATTATAAGGGTGTTTTCACCGTAGAGACGTAAGATCTTACGTCTCTACATCGATTAATTGAGAGGTATTTCAGGGAAAGAATTGGAAAATCCTGATGTTTCTTGTTACCCGGATGCAAAGACGCCCAGGTTGGGTGTCTCTACATTGAATGAATTTCTGATATATCTTTGGCGATGGTTACGGTGCATGCCATCTATTTCTTTCAGTCCCTCCAGGACGCAATTATATTGTTCGCCATATACAGCCACTGAAGTGGCTGCCTATTACCTTTCTGTCCCTCCGGGACGTTTTTATGTATTTTCATTTTGTTTAAACCTTTGCAATCTATTTTAAGTTGTCCAATGAGACACCTAACTAGCTTAATAACTCAATCACGTAGTGATGCCTGCCCGGCCGGCAGGCGGGCCTTAGGCATAACCCAATAACATTTTTTCCTTTCTTTCACAAATTACCACCGCAGATTGCGTACTGTCTACTGCGTACCGCATACTCCCTTCTCATCTCTCACCTCTTTTCTTTTTATTACCTTTGTAATTATTTTCATCTTTATACTTATTTTTGACTCGAAGATTGAAGAGATACACAGCATGAAGCGAAATACATATATCCTGATCCGCTTTCTTATACCGGTTGTTGTTATTGCAGGAACCCCGGAACTGTATGGACAGCGTATTCCCGATGGTGAACGATTGAAGAGCAACAGCGACATGATCGTACGAAGCTGCTATGCGGGTAACAATCCCACAAGAATATACGTTCCACCACCTGAAGCGTTCTACAAAACCGGGGAGAAATCAAAAGTAAGCAGCACCATTACGGTTAGGACCTATGATTTCCCCATTGAGGCAAAAGCGGCATTCCTGTATGCTGCAGCTATCTGGTCATCCCTTCTTAATTCCCCGGTGGATATCAATATCGCTGCCACGTGGTCAAATTTAGGGGAAGGCACCCTTGGAAGCACCTACCTGGATCCGTCAAAGGTTGTCCGTGGAAGTGACATTGGAGCACCGGAACCCGATGCACTCTATCCTTATCCCATTGCTGAAAAAATGGCAGGGAAAGAGCTGAATGATCCGGATGCGTTTGAAATTGAAATTGTACTGAACAGCGACCAGGACTGGTATTTTGGCACTGACGGGGAGACACCGATAGACAAATTTGACCTGGCATCGGTTTCCCTGCATGAAATGTGCCACGGACTGGGATTTTACAGCACCATGGAGGAGAATAACGGGAATGGTTATTGGGGGTATTTTTCCGGTCTGACGATCTATTTCGATCATTTCATAAGGAATGGAGGGGGGCAGCAGTTGATCAATACCGATTTATTCGAGAACGGATCCGTTGCACTGCTGGATCAATACGAGAGTGAAAACCTTTATTTCAGCAGTCCCATTGCGCGGAGTGTAAACAGTGGTTTGTCGCCCATGCTTTACGCTCCCATTGTGTTTAACCCTGGATCCAGCATTTCACATTTGGACGAAGATACCTATCCTGGTGCAACCCAGAACGCCCTGATGACCCCATTTGTGAATAGGGGGCAAGCCATACACGACCCGGGACCGATTGTCATGGCGATGTTTGCTGAAATCGGGTGGATACACACCTACATCGAGCACGACACCCTGATGGATGTGGAGAACATGGACCTTCCCTTTACAGTAACGGCATCGATCACCAGCGACACATCCATCACCTCCGATGGGGGATATATCTTTTATTCTACCGATAGCTTTACGACCTACGACAGCATCATGTTAGCCGAAACCGGTAACCCGGATGAGTATACGGCGGATATCCCGGTGTCCGATACGGGCATCCATGTTTCCTATTATCTTACCGTAACCGATTACTTCGACAGGGTTTACCGGAATCCGGCAACTGCACCGGAGATAAACCACCGTTTTTTTGTTGGAAAAGACCTCATCAAACCGGTCATTGGGCACGAACCGGTCCTTTACATGCTGCTCAGCCAGGACTCCCTGAGATTCAGGGCAGATGTGAGGGATAACCTCGGTATTGATTCGGTGTATATTGACTACCTGATCAATGAAACAGCGATGGACCCGATCAGGTTGCCTGTTACGTTTGAACCTACATACCAGGGATACCTGAACTTTGAGGAAGCAACTCTTGCAGTGGGAGATACGATCAGTTACCGCATCACAGCAGTCGACGCTTCGGTCTCAGGCAACACCACAACCATTCCCGATTCGGGTTACTATTCATTCAGGGTTGAAAAGATCAATGACCCGGTGGATGCCTACGAGAATGATTTCAATGGGGCAGCGGATGATTTCCTGAAAAACGGTTTCAACATTGACTCCCCGGCAAGTTTCACCAATCCGGCGTTGCATACCCGCCATCCCTATGAACAGACCGGTGAGAGTGAGAAGTCAATCGAATACGAAGCGATCCTGACGTATCCGATTATTTTAAAAGAGACCGATGCCTGGATGGCATTCGATGAGATTGTCCTTGTTGAACCGGGTGAAACCGGAACGGTGTTTGGCGATTACGAGTTCTGGGATTACGTGATTGTTGAAGGATCAAAAGATACAGGATCATCCTGGCACCCACTGTTTACTGGCTATGATTCCCGGATAAACACCCTCTGGTTTTCTACGTATAATTCCACCCTGAATGAGGGGAATTCAGAAGCATTTGGTGCTGCAAACATGTACCGTGAACGTATGATCAACCTGCTGGCTGAAGATGAGTTCAATGGAGGAGATGATATCCTGATCCGGTTCCGGCTCTACTCGGATGCTTTTGCATACGGCTGGGGTTGGGCAATCGATAACATCCGGATCCAGGGCGATCTTTCCGGCACCGGGAACGATCTGTTTATGGATAATGATATCCGTGTTTTTCCAAACCCCGTATCCGGGATCTTCACCATTGAAGGGCGCGTAGTACAGGGTATATCGCAGGTGAATGTAATCCTGACCGATATTCTTGGAAGAGCATTGTTCCACAGGGAGTTCAGCGTAACGGGTGAGACCTTCCGGGAAAGGATTGATCTTTCCGGGAATGAACCCGGAATCTACCTCATTACCGTTTCCTCGGGAGATAAAATAGCAATCCTGAAAATAATAAAGTCGGATTGATCTTCCTTCATTCATGCAACCCCATGCACAGCCTGTGTATGAGCCAGCCAGCAAAGAGGAAAGAAGCATCCCACCCTTTTTATTATCCACCAAAATGAGTTAACTTTGCACCCTGTTTACATCAGACGAAAAAATCCCATATATAATGAGCATTTTAAATGGTTTTCTGGGAAAGGTACTTGGAAATAAAGCAGAGAGAGACCTGAAAAAGATCAGCCCGTACGTTGAGCAGATCAACCAGGAATATGAAAAGATCACCCGTTTATCAAACGATGATCTTCGAAAGAAAACCCTGGAACTTAAGGAGTTTGTTCGCAACAGTATCCGTGAGGAAGAACAGGAAATTCAACAGTTAAAGGAGAAGCTGGAGGCGGAAGAGACGGCTGTCGATGAAAAAGAACAAATTTATACCGGCATGGATAAGGTTGAGGCAGCGATTAACGACAAGCTTGCAGCGGTGCTCGATGAGGTGCTGCCGACAGCTTTTTCGATAGTAAAGGAGACGGCCAAACGGTTTAAAGAGAATGAATCGGTGGAAGTGGAAGCCACCCAGTTCGACCGTGATCTGGCAGCAAACCGGGATAGCATCATCATTAAAGGAGATAAGGCCATCTGGAAAAACTCCTGGATGGCAGGGGGCAACATGATCATCTGGGACATGGTGCATTATGATGTTCAGCTCATCGGGGGAGTGTTCCTTCACCAGGGGAAAATTGCTGAAATGGCAACCGGTGAAGGGAAAACACTGGTCGCTACCCTGCCCATATTCCTGAATGCGATGACGGGAAGGGGCGTTCATATCGTTACCGTGAATGATTACCTGGCGAAACGTGACTCGGAGTGGATGGGACCGCTTTTCGAATTTCACGGCTTTTTGGTGGACTGCATTGATAAGCACCAGCCAAATTCCAGCGATCGCAGAAAAGCATACCAGGCTGACGTAGCCTATGGGACCAACAATGAATTTGGCTTTGATTACCTGCGGGATAATATGGCGATCAACCCCGAAGACCTGGTGCAACGGAAACACAACTATGCCATTGTGGACGAGGTCGATTCTGTCCTGATTGACGATGCCCGTACACCCCTTATTATTTCCGGTCCCACACCTAAAAGCGATACCAGCGAATTTGATGAGCTCAAACCCAAAGTCGAGAAACTGATCGGTGCCCAGCGAAAACTGGCCAACCAGGTGCTGGCAGATTCCAAAAGGCTCATCGCTGATGGTGATAACGAAAAGGGCGGATTGCTCCTGCTGAGAGCATTTAAAGGACTTCCGAAAAACAGCGCATTGATCAAATTCCTGAGCGAGGAAGGAAGGAAATCGCTGATGCTGAAAACGGAAAACTTTTACATGCAGAACAACAGCAAGGAGATGTACAAGGT
>CAZTES010000125.1:0-9821 GCA_964612275.1 uncultured Rikenellaceae bacterium | reverse complement strand
TACGGGCGATGGACCTGGGATATGAGTATGCCATTACCATAGATTCTGATGGACAACACCTCCCTGCTGACCTGCCACACTTTATTGACCGCATTTCCCAAAATGGAAGTTCCATTGTGGTTGGTGAACGGAGAATGCCGGGAAAGAACGTTCCTGCCAAAAATACGTTTGCCAATAAATTTTCTAACTTTTGGCTCCGGCTTTATACAGGCAAGAAAATCCCTGATACTCAATGTGGATACAGGCTTTATCCTTTGAAGCAAATCCAGGATATTACGTTTTATTCCAGAAAATATGAGTTTGAGGTGGAAATACTGGTCCGTTCTTCCTGGAATGGGATTGACATAGAATCGGTTCCTATCGATGTTTACTATCCACCACAGGAAAAGCGGGTAACACATTTTCGACCTGTGCGCGATTTTTTACGGATCAGTGTATTGAATACCATCCTGTTTTTTGTGGCATTTTTTTACATTAAACCATTCAAATTTGTCAGGGAATTTAAACGAAAGGGATTCAAACGGTCGATGAAGGAGCTGTTTCTTACTCCAAGTGATTCGAATTTGAAGCTCTCACTATCCGTAGCCCTTGGTATATTTTGTGGAATACTACCCATCTGGGGTTGGCAACTGGCCGTTGCCATATTTCTTGCCTATCTCTTCAAAATGAATAAACCGATCGTTATTACCACGGCAAATATCAGTATCCCACCCATGATCCCTTTTGTGCTCTATTTCAGTTATAAAACGGGTGGATTAATTCTTGGTAATGGATCCGCAGCGATAAAATTCAGCAGACATACTGATTTTGAGGTGGTAATGACCAATATCTTTCAATATGTAATCGGGAGTCTTGTTTTTGGTGCACTACTGGCTCTGTTTCTGGGAGGGGTTACCTTTTTGAGCCTCTCCTTTTTCAGGAGGAATAGAAGGAACCTGAATGAATTACAGGAAGCGCAGGGTTCATCGTGTGATACTGGTTACCAAATATAGATCCATACACAAATGATGATATGGGTAATTTCATGACCCGGTTTTTTGTTAATTTTTTCCATTTTTTCAGGAACAGGAAGATCTTTCTGAGCATGATCTTACTGAGCCTTTTTGTTGTTTCCGGTTTCTTCATTTTCAGGCTCTCCTTTGAAGAGGATATTACCCGGATTATGCCCAAAGATAAACAGCTGGATCAGGTTGGTGAGGTGTACCGTAAGTTTGACTTTATCGATAAGCTGGTCATTACCGTATCGCCAACGGATATGGGAAGGGATATTGATCCGGATCGTTTGATCGAATATGCCGATATACTGGCAGATTCTATAAAAAAAAGCCTCTATCCAGATTATACCACTGAGGTATTGGTATCGGCTGGTGAAGAACAGGTTTTAGAAATCTACGATTTTATACACAACCACTTGCCGCTATTTCTGGATGAAAGGGATTATCGGGTGATCGATAGCCTGATCCGGGAGGAGTCAATTCATCAGAGTGTAAAAAGAAATTACCGGACGCTCGTCTCCCCGGCGAGTTCAATATTTAAGAAATTCATTGTACTCGATCCATTGAATTTTACGACCCTGGCACTTGCCAAACTGGAAGAATTTCAGGTGGCAGAGAATTTCGTAATGCATGAGGACCATTTTTTTACCAGCAACCTGAGACACCTGTTCATTTTTATTACTCCGGCATATTCGTCCAGCGAATCAAAAATGAATAGCCATTTGATTCAGACCATTGATGAGTATATCGGTCTGCTGGATGATAACATGATAGATGTGACAGCTGAATATTATGGGGGCGTTGCCGTTGCAGTTGGCAATGCCAATCGCATTAAAAAGGACATAGCGGTAACCATTAGCATTGCAGTCATCTTAATCCTGTTAATGATCGGTCTGTTTTTCCGGCGATTTGAACTTTTTTTTGTAATTTTTCTTCCTGCAATTTTCGGGGCAATGCTTTCCCTTGCTATTCTTTCTTTTGTTTCACATGGCGTTTCAGCGATCTCCCTGGCAATCGGATCAGTATTGCTTGGAATAACCATTGATTATGGGCTGCACTTTTTCACCCATTACAGACACGTTCAATCGGTTGAAAAAGTTCTTGATGATATCGCCTCACCCGTACTGATGAGCAGCCTAACCACTGGATCCGCATTTCTTTGCCTCTTGTTGATTGCATCCGATGTACTAAAGGATCTTGGCCTTTTTGCAGCATTCAGTGTATTTATTGCTTCCCTGTTTTCTTTACTGGTACTGCCTCACTTCATCAAAAGAGACCCCGGAAATGATAGTAAACTCCATGTTGCGGTGATTTACAAAATATCTGCATTCCCGCTTGATAAAAACAGGTATATTATCGGTGCAGTTTTTATCATTTCATTCCTTTCTCTGTTTTTCTTTCGGAAGGTTGGATTTGAAGGGGATATGTATGCAATGAACTATATGTCTGATGAATTAGCAGCAGCCGAAGCCAATTTAAGTCAACTTACCGACCTGACCCTGAGTTCAACTTATATTGTTACAAAGGGAAAAGACTTTAATGAAGCCCTGGGCAGCAATGAAAAACTATTGCCTGAATTGGAGAAGCTGAAAGAGGAGAATGTGATCAGCAATTACCTCTCTTTAAGTTCATTTTTTGTCTCCGATTCCATTCAGGAAGAGAGGATTGAACGGTGGAAAGAGTACTGGTCCGGAGGCAGGAAGGAAAAATTGTTGTCTGATCTTGTTTCTGCCGGATCTCAATACCATTTTAAAGAGAGTGCTTTCGATGGTGTCAGGAACATGATCGACCGGAAACACCGGACAATTTCAGGAAAAGAGTTTTTACAGCTGGATCTGGCGGTTTTTTCGGATTGGATTTCCGAATCTGAAGATGAAGTTTACATCGCCAATCAGGTTAAGATCGACCGGCAACAGCGGCATCTGATATATTCCAGGTTCGGGGATGATGGAGTCATTATTTTTGATAAATCCTTCATAACAGACAAGCTGATTGAAGTTCTGAAATCGAATTTTAAGTTTCTTCTCATCGTATCACTGAGTCTGGTGTTCTTTTTCCTTCTTCTCTATTTTGGCAGGATCGAATTGGCTGCTATCGGTTTTATACCCATCCTGTTAAGCTGGTTATGGACACTGGGTATTATGGGGATGATGGGCATTAAGTTTACCATCTTTAACATTATCATCTCAACATTTGTTTTTGGCCTTGGAATAGATTACTCCCTGTTCATTATGCGCGGGTTGTTGCAAGAATTTAAATTCGGTTATCAAAATTTCAATTCTTATAAAACATCCATTCTTCTATCTGCTACAACTACTGTCATTGGCATAGGGGTTTTACTGTTTGCAAAACATCCTGCTTTGAAATCCATAGCTGCGGTATCTGTTGTAGGGATTATCAGCGTTATTATCATATCATTTACCGTTCAGCCCATCTTGTTTCGGTGGCTTCTAACCCGCAGAAGTGCTGAGAAATTATACCCGCTTACATTTGTGGAAGCAATTGTATCCTTTTACAGGATAATGGTATTGACCCTTTTTCATGCAGGATTCATTCTCCTGGTTATCCCGATATGTATTCTCCCTGAAGGAAGGGGTAGGCGACAAAAGCTTTTGCTTGGGCTGATCCATTATTGCTCGAAGGGAATACTTTTTTCCGTAGGCTTCTCAACAAGGAAGAATCTTCTCTTTTCAGACTTACCGGTGGATTCCAGCATTTATGCAATCACGACTGATTCGGTTTGGAGTCAACTGGTTCTTTACACCCTGAACAGATGGATGGTATTCTATACGCCGGAAAACCGGCAGGCAAGAAAGCGACTTGATCTGTTTTTTGGAATTCCAGGGAGATTATATAACCATTTCTTTCCGGGAGGGAATACTGATAACGAACACAATCAATCCATATCCATCATATATGCTTGTACTCAGCCTGGTCGTTTGGTTATCCCTTATCCCCGGGTTGATGAACAACTGGTTCATCTTACCAGGCTGACCGGGATGAGTGTTGTTCCCATGTTTCTTTTCCGAGCCACTGCCTGTTTTGATGGAAGAGCTTCCTTCCTGTTACCGGATAAGATCAGAATAACCCATCCAGAACCGATTGTATTGGTGGAGAAAAATGGGGATACTCCGGGTTCCGTGGAAATCGACCAGATCAATGAAGCAATAGGGACGCAGTATAAAAAGTTCACTGGCAAACTGAGAACCCCTGAGACCCTCAGGAGATCCCTTCTGAGAAATTATATTTTTAAAGGACCAGTGCTTGAATGGTATTTGAAAGTTAAGGTGCGACTGGAGAAAAATTATACCCTGTTTCATGAATCGATTCCAGGAGAAGGTATTATAACCGACATAGGATGTGGTTATGGGTTTATGACCTACATGCTGGGTATTCTTGCACCCGATCGAACATTAACAGGCATTGATTATGACGAGGAAAAAATCGCTGTAGCCAATCATTGTCAGGCAAAAAGCAAACGGATTTCATTTACTCATGGTAACATTAGCGAAATGGATCTACCGGAAAGCAATGCCTTTATCCTGAGTGATGTGTTGCATTATATGCCCTATGAGATGCAGGAAAAACTGATCCATCGGTGTGCCAAAAAGCTTGCACCCGAAGGCAGGATTATTATACGGGAAGGGGATGCGGAAATGAGATCGAGACATTTTTTAACCAGGCTATCTGAATTTTTCTCCACCCGGTTGGCGTTTAATAAAACCCTGGATGGGAAAAAAGCTCTCTTTTTCCCTTCAAGATCGGGGTTGATGAACATTTTATCGGAACAAAAATTCACCGTTGAAGTGATCGACAATACACGGTATACATCCAATTTGATCTATATCGCGAAACAAAAAGCACAATGAGTTCCGGAATGAAAAAGATAATCGTTACCCTGTCCTGGATTGTTCTGTCCGGGTTGATGTTTTTTCTCTTCAACCTGATCAGCCAGGGGAGCTTATGTTTTTATATCGTGTGGAGAAATCCAGGAACAGTATCGATCGTTATTGTTCTTGCTCTGCTCGTTACGCTTTACCTTATTTTCAGAAATGTTGAATTGATGATCATTTCATTCATCAGCACATCGCTTGCCTTTATCATTACTGCTGGTGTAGGTTTCTTTTTTGAGCTGGGAAGAAATGTATCCGTTCCCTGGATCACTCTTTTTGGAGTGAATTTGTTCCTGGGAACATTTTTTTTGTATGCTGTACATCATGGGATGAAAGGAATAAAATGGTCTTTATCTGCTGGTTTTCAGCTTACCTGCCTGGTTATTCTGGTTGCGGGATTTCTGCTTCTTACAGTAACAGGGAACAGGACTGGCAAGGTCTTTGGTCTTGTTTTAGCAGGTATCGCCACCACCCTTTTATATACGGTCTATTTCCAGCGGGTTTTTTATAAGCAGATCTTCAGCGATCGGATAAACAGGGGCCTGCATCCTTTAACTTTCCTTCAGATGATTCAAACGTTATGGACTTATTTTATTCTGGTGCTGGGCAGTATGTTATTGGGAGCCTTTGGAGCCCTGGCGTACGCTCTCTGGTTTTTGGATATTGAGCGGCGAAAAGTGATTGTTCACTTCATGGTTATGTATTATTCGCGGTTTTTCATTTGGATTATCCCCATGAAAGCCAAGTTAATCAATGAACAGCATGAAACGTTTAAAGAACCAGCTGTTCTTATTTCTAATCATCAATCTCTGATCGATACGACGCTCATGTTTCGATTATGCCCGAAGGCCATTATCCTGACGAATGATTGGGTGTATAACTCCCCGATTTTTGGCCATATTTCCAGGCTTGCTGATTTCTATAACGTTTCTGCTGGAATTGACGGGATTTTTGAAAAGCTCAGGGAAAGAGTGAAAGAGGGATATTCCATCATTGTTTTTCCGGAAGGAACCCGCTCGCGGTTTCAAAAAATCCAGCGGTTTCACCGGGGAGCTTTTTATATTGCTGAAAAATTGGAAATGGATATTGTCCCCATCCTTTTTTGTGGAACGGGTGAAGTACTGAAAAAGGATGAATTTTGGGGAAAAGGGTATCATATTATTCAGAAAATATTTCCACGAATTAAAATCACGGATACTAATTTAGGAGAGGACTATTCCAAACGGGCAAAACAGGTAAGGAAATATCTGGAAAAGGAATCTGAGCAACTGAAAAAGGATTGTTTTTCAACCTCTTCTCAGAATTGATGGGTGAATGCTGGTATTCCAGGGTGGTTGTAAAAGAGGGTAGCCTGGTTGAGCATTATGAACAATCAAACCCCGACTGTTTCATATGACATCTGTCCCCTTCTTTATCAACCAGAGCTTTCCAACCTCGTAGTGAAACTCATCAATCGGCAAGCGGGTTTTTGTGACACAGTTGAAAAAATTATATTTTGCCAGATCATGATCGATGATCTCCTTTTTCAAATTCCGGTATAGCGGTGTACCTGGCATTGGCGTAAGAATGGTATATCCTGCATAACTCACTCGGTGCGAATTAGCATAATCAGCCAGAGCCTTGAAATCATCGCGGTTATAGTAACCGGGAACAACATAGTTACCACGCAGCAGGATCCCGTTCTGGTGAAAAACACGAATGGCTTTCTCTATGATGCCGGCAGGTGACTTTTTATTGTAATACACAAGCTCTTCATCCCTGAATGATTCGAATCCACAGATAACCACTTTTAGTCCAGCTCCGGCAAGTTTCTCAATGAGCCATGGGTATTTAACGGCTGTATCAGCCCGGATATCCATGATGAATTCCTTTTTAATCCCTTCTTCCTGAATACGGTCGAACAGCCGGTTAATGAAACCGACATTCACAATGGTGTTGGCATCTGCAAACCGGACAATTGAATAATCAACCCCTTTTAGTTCTGTGATGATACTTTCCAGTTCGCGCTGGTAGAATTTCTTTTTAAACTCGCACCAGATAGAACAAAAAGTACACTCATACGGACATCCCTGTGATGTAAACAGGTAGGTTGACGGCTCGATGTTTTTCCCAACCCTGTAAGTTGATTTCCAGCGGTTCAGGAGGCTGCGGTCAGGCATCAGAAAATCCTTTCCTGCTGCATCCCACAATGGAGTCTGACCTGATGTTCTGGTTAATTCATCTGGTGAGTTGACAAGTATTCCGGGGATTTTCTGGAATGCAGAACCCTTCTCACGGGCTTCAACAACCTTTCGAAACACATCAGCAGCTTGTCCGGGACAGACAATGTCGATGGAACGATCAGTGAAATCTTCAGGACAGAGTGTGGTATGAAGTCCCCCGGCAACCGTTAAAATGGAAGGATCATATTGTTTGATGGTTCTGAATATTTCAAGGGAGAAATTGAATTCCGATGTGATGATGGTTATGCCTACGATATCAGGGTTATGGTCGCGGAGTAGTTGCAGGGTTAATTCCTGAAGTGGTGGTGCCGTGGGATCCAGGTCATACTCTCCTTTCATGTCAAAAACTCTGATGTCGTGATCTTTCACGGCAGCTGCGATGGTCAGTAAGCCAAGCGGTGGTCCGATGAGTTTTTTGTGAATGAATGGTTTTGCCTCCTCAGGAGCCGATGCAAGGATCTGATTCTGAGGGGAACGGGGTGGATTGATTAACAGGATCTTCATGAGCGCTGCATGATATTATTCACCTTTTCTGTTTTTATTTGGCATACCGGCACTTGGCCCTAAGCATCATCATCCTGGTATAAAATAACTGGCTGCCGGATTGGAGATCCGGCAGCAATTGAATATTAGCAAGAATGAAAAGGAATAGCGGTTCACGGATGGAACGGCAATTCCCAAACCATTTAAAGGACTTTCTTTACAAGAAAAGCAGCCAGTTCCTTGCCGCATTTGGCATACGCTTCGGCGATCCGAATACCGGTATCAAAATCAGCATCACCGAAAGTCCTGCCAGGATTCTTTACCGAAGAAATGACACCCAAGACATTTTCAGGATTTGCCGTTTCTACAAAAATTACCTCCACATCAATGATGGCCGGTTTCTTGGTTATATAAACATTGAACCCGGGTTCGGTAAACGTTGTTTTGAGGATCATGGTATAAGTGGCATCACTATGTTCCGGAGCCATGGAGATTCCTTTCGGCTTCAGGTACCTGTTCAACAACTCTTCAAACTTGGGTTCGAACCGTGAATTCCGGTCACCAATCCATGCCTCTTTCCATTGGTCTCCCCTGCCGGTTCCGGGATATTTTTTATTGTATTCATCCACTTTTTTGTTTACATAATCTTCTTCGTGGTCAAACTTACCGACAGCCATCTCACTGTAATCGTATTCAAGGTTGACGATTGTCTCTCCTTTCAGAAAGTCAAAATCGCCCGATTCAATCTTAATTCTTTGCGCTTGCAATGAAAGAGAAAAGAGCACGATGGCTCCAATAACTAAAGAAAACTTTTTCATGGTTATAGTATTTAAGAGTGGTTAAAAAAAATTGTAATACAGAGCCAGAAATCCATGCACAAATGCGCCGGTGGCTAAGGCTATACCAAACCTTCTATGGCTTTTGAATGAGATCCTGATCATTTTAAGTCCACTGAAAAGCTGAATTAAAATCAGAATCAGATTGATTATGCCAATAACAAGAATTGCGATATACATGGTGAAAGGATTTAGTGATTACATTAATACTTATTGTGTGAATAAACCCGAGGCGAAAGCCTTTCAGGAATCGTATTCCTGAAAGGCTAACCGGGTTGATACATTTTGTGACGATGGGTATTTTTGTAGCACAAAAGTAACTACTGCCTGCTACATTACATCGATCACTAATTCTTTTGCCCCGGTACTTCCGTGCTTGTTGCAATTGCCCTGTACCTCGATTTTCGATTTCTCCTTCAATATAAATTTGTATTCCAGGGTAAAATTACCGGCTTCAGGCCGCTCGTTTTTGGTGTATTCCCAGCGTTTAACCTCTTTACCATTGATCTTAACAGCAACCCAATCGGTAAAATGAGAAGCTGAATTTCCCATGTGTTTTACATTGATGACCACCGTAACTTCACTTCCTTTTTCAGCTTTTTCAGGTGCGGTTACATCAACAGAAGTCTTGTTCGCCATGGCCGAAACCGGGATGAACAGCACCAGGGCAAATAAAAGCATTGTCTTTACCAGTTGATTTTTCATCGTTTGAATAATTTAGGTATTAGTAATAGGATTCCGGTCAAATTTAGAAAAAATCCCATTATATCAGAAATATATTAAATCGATCATTCCCCTCAATAGATCATCCGTTGGATCAAACTAAAAATGTATTTTCCATGTAGCCATCGGGTAGAATCCCATTTTATAGTTTTTATGAATTTCTCCTGTGTTGACATCGATCCGTTCCAGGAAGACCGTCGTGTAATTTGTCCGGTATTGAAAATCTATTGCTGTTTCCATGTCGAATTTTGGCCTGTTCCGTTTAATCCCCAATCGAAGGCTTGCCCTGATATAATCTTTGCGTCGATGTTCAAAAGCCCGATCCCAATCCAGGACAATTTCTCCCAGCCGTACCGTCTCTTCAACATCATATGGGACATAGGGAACTCCGCCAGCCCAGGTAACTTTCATGCCGAAATTAAAAGCAATATCTTTCCGGTTTGGGAAAATCAGCTCATAGCCACCAATGGCATTAAAGACATAATTACCATTAAAGGCACTGTTCCTTTTTATTCCGTCATAACCCTCATAGGTAGAGCTGAACAGGGATGCTGTAATGAGGAAATAATAGTTGTTGCTCAGGAACCGTTCGAATGTCAATTCAATTCCATAATTTTCACCGGTCCCTTCGTTAACCAGGCTATCCTGCCTTTCAATAAAATATTCTGC
>CAZTES010000124.1:0-9870 GCA_964612275.1 uncultured Rikenellaceae bacterium | reverse complement strand
GGTCCAGCAGCGCTTTCAATGGCATGATGTTGATTTCAGCAATGAATTTCATAGCAGGTAAATTTATTTGATGTTCTTTACAAGCTGACTCCCCGTGGATACGATGATATAAACCAGGATGATGACGGGGACAGCATACAATTTAAATCCGATCACTAAAATAACAGAAATTCCAAAAAATACATAACGCAGCCTGTTTTCTTTCCATCCGTAATCTTTAAATTTCAGTGAAAACATGGGGATCCCTGAAATCATGAGGCTGGAAAACAGAAGGATAAGAAACAGCAGAAAAACAGGATGAGACAAGTAATGACCAAGCACATTATCCAGATTATCCAGCAGGATAAGTACGTAGGATGCTATGAAGATGCCGGTTGCCGGGGTGGGAAGACCGATAAAAAAATTCTCCTGCCGCTGATCGATATTGAATTTCCCCAATCGCAACGCTGCAGTAACCACAAGAAGAGCAGGGGAGAGTAACACTATTTTCTCGTAAATCAGCAATTCGTCAAAAATGAATGCCCCGTATTTCATCTCAAAAAAGATCCGGAAAGCACTAAAAAACAGGAGTGCCGGAGCTATACCAAAACTGATCATATCGGCAAGAGAATCCAGCTGTTTGCCCAGATCACTGTAAGCGTTCAGCAGCCTGGCGAGAAAACCATCGGAAAAATCGAAAACCGCAGCCAGGAAAATAAACCAGGCAGCTAATCCCGGATTACCCTCCATGCACAAAAGAATGCTGACAAAGCCGGACACCAGATTAAGAGAGGTTGCAACATTCGGGATATGACGGGTGATGGATCTTCTTTCAGGCATAACTTCGCATTTAGTGGTGCGATCAATTTGCTAACAAAAATAAGGGATTTATTTTCAACGGCTCCATTCATGGTTTGAAAATTCACGGAGCGGATGGTATTAGAACCAATGTATTTTCGTTTTTTAATCCACCTTCTCCGCCAATCGTGCATTTCTTCAGCATTCAGGTAACAGGTTTTTGTTTAATCCTCCTTCGCGTTCCGCTTCGGCGGACGAGAAGGTGTGGTTTAATTCCCCGGGGTTCTACCCCGGAAAGACGGGTCCAGGGTTCTACCCTGGGGTTTCATACCTTTGATTATCTTCAAGTCAATCGATTTTTCGGTATTTTAGCATCAGGAAGAAAAAAACAATACCATGAATACAATCAACTGGGGCATTCTCGGGTGTGGCAACATTGCCGTTTCCTTTGCACGTGACCTTGCTGTCCTGAAGGATGCAAAATTGCTGGGTGTTGCATCAAAGTCAAAAGAGCGGGCTGAAAACATCGGGAAATCCTTCGGTGTCGAGCGCCGCTACTGTAGCTATTCAGAGCTTGCCAGCGATCCTGATATCGATGTTATATACGTGGCAACCCGGCACCACGACCATCTGAGTGCAGCAACCCTGTGCATTGAAAGCGGGAAACCGGTGCTGGTTGAAAAGCCACTTTGTGTGAATGCAGCAGAATCAGAACAGCTCATTACCCTTGCCCGGAAGCGAAAAGTATTCCTGATGGAAGCCATGTGGACCCGCTTCCTGCCGGTCATTAAGACAGTGAAAGAACGGATTAAAAAGGGAGATATCGGAGCCGTCAGCATGCTGTTTGCCGATTTTGGATTCAGAGCCCCTTATGATCCGCTGAGCAGGGTTTTTAATCCGGAACTGGCGGGCGGTGCATTGCTGGATATCGGTGTTTATCCCATCTCGTTCGCTTCCCTGATCTTTGAGAAGCAACCGGATGAGATTTCAAGCCAGGCTGTCCTTGGTGAGACCTCAGTTGATGAACAGTCATCCTACCTGTTCCGGTATGGGGATCATGCCCTGGCTGTTCTGGCAAGTACGGTCAGGGGGATATCACCGCGCAGTGCGCATATCGTGGGAGAAGATGGGTCGTTTGATATCCCCCAATTCTGGAAGGCAAGAAGTGCTTCCCTAATCCGTGGAGAGAAAACGGTTGAGGTTCTCGAGCCGGCTTTTCAGGGCACCGGCTATAATTACCAGGCTCAGGAGGTGATGGATTGCATTCGCCGTGGAAAAACCGAAAGCAGCATCATGCCCCTGGATGAATCACTGGCAATCATGCAAACCATGGACCGGGTGAGGGGCCAGATCGGACTGAAATACCCGTTTGAGACAGTGTAATAGCTATTATTAACTCAAGTTGCACCGTAGGTACTCCTTTGGAGCTGGTAATACGAAAACAATTTTAATTCGCCTATATATAATTCTTTCATTGGAGAAGGTAGATTATTTCACAGGTCCTTCTTCCCAATTATTTTTCAAGCATAAAAATTTACCCCGGATGGGGTAAAACATTGAATAGCCACCGGTGACAACCGGTAATATGTACGAAAAGATTACAACCCTTGCGGGGTTGAATTTTTCTATTTAAAGTGATAATATTCAACCCCATTCAGGGTTGAGTTATTTTCTTATCTTAAATACCCGGCACTACGCCCTGACTGAATCGTCAGGGCTTGTACCGGGCTATTACCTTCGGTGAGCTCCGCTTCGCTCCGGTTCATAATTGAATCCCTGCCTGCGGCAGGCAGACCTCTGGGATTCTTCTTCCTACCTATCCAATAATATTTATAAAAAACACTTAATAAATAGCTATAATAGTCTAAAAAAAGAAAATAAAATCTGTTACCTGAATACTGAAGAAATACACTGCCGGGCAGGAGTTCAGGATGACCATAAAATGGACTTTTGACATACACCCCTTCCAGTTGAAAAACTGCATTTATGAAACAGAATGTAAATCTCCTTTCAATAACAAGAAACTTGCATTAATTATTTGTCTGTATCTGAGGGAAAGTAACAATTGTTCCTTATTTTTATCCGGAAATCTTTCCAGCCCATGGAAAACGAATTTATCAATATCCGCGTAGCCATCGATTTTGACGGCACCATTGTGGAACATGAATATCCGGAAATCGGGGAGGAGAAGCTATTTGCATTTGAAACCTTGCGGGAGATGCAAAAAAGGGGCTTCCGGCTCATTTTATGGACATACCGTACAGGCAAAGAACTGGAAGAAGCCCTTGAGTTTTGCCGGGAGAGGGGCGTGGAATTTTATGCAGTGAACAAGAGTTACCCCGAGGAGGTGTTTGATGAAATGGTGAGCAGAAAAATTGATGTTGATCTGTTTATCGATGACAAAAACATCGGGGGATTCCCCGGCTGGAGCCAGATATGGCAAATGCTGAATACCGATATACAGGAAGATCAAAAGAGGGCTCAGAAAACGTTCTCCGGTTCGAATGTTTCACTGATCCAGGTTTTGCGAAAACTGTTCAAAACAAAAAAACCATGATGAGTAATGCTCTTCCCATACCAGTTAGAAATTTCGGAAAGGCAGGGATTCTTTTTCTATCCATCTTCCTCCTTATGGTTTCCTGCTCGTGCAATAGTGGCAGAAAAAACGTTGTTGATGAAGTAAGGAAACCGGGAGAACGGCGTTCCGGCACGCAGGCATCCACTGAAAAGATCAGCTATATCGTTAAACCCTTACGGGAAGAGATTTTCCGAAGGGGCGACCGTGTTCCGGTTCAACTTGCCCTGATAGAGGGTGTGGAAGGGATCGATTCGTTCCAGGTATTTGTGGATGGCAATTACCAGGGAGTATCTTATCGCGATGACCTGCTTTTTAACTGGAACAGTGAAAACTCACCTGTTGGAAAAATAACCATTAAAACCGTAACATTCGGAAGGGAGGGACAGAAAGAGAACAATTCGGTTGCTGTAATCCTTCACTCCGATATCGTTCCGGAACAATATGGCTACCGGGTCGTGCACACCTATCCTCATGATATAACCGCTTATACCCAGGGACTGGTTTATGAAGACGGGAAAATGTATGAAAGCACCGGCCAGCGGGGTGAGTCAACCCTTCGCAAAGTAAACCTGGAAACCGGGGAACTGATCGAAAGCCTGAACCTTCCACCCGATCTGTTCGGGGAAGGAGCCTGTATCTTTGGTGATAAGATCATCCAGCTTACCTGGACATCAAAAGTGGGGTTCGTTTACGACAAAAAATCATTCCGTGTTATCAACCGGATCGAATACCCTACCCAGGGATGGGGACTGACGACCAATGGCGAACAGCTGATCATGAGTGATGGTTCCCACATCATCTATTTCCTCGAACCGGACTATTTCACGGAATTATCCCGGATCGAGGTGTTTGATCATGAAAAAGCCATTACCAACCTGAATGAACTGGAATATATTGACGGGAAGATCTATGCCAATGTTTACCAGACAGATTTTATCGTGGTGATCGAACCGGAAACCGGCAGGGTCTTGTCACAGATCGACCTGAAGGGGTTGCTTAAACCGGAAGACGTGCATGACCGGATCGATGTGCTGAATGGCATTGCCTATGATCCGGAGAACAAACGGTTGTTCGTAACCGGCAAGCGCTGGCCGAAACTGTTTGAAATCCAGCTGGTGAAGAAAAAAAGTTAATGGTTATAAGTTAAAAGTTAAAAGTAAGCTGTTAGTTATAAGTTGGTTAAGCAGACTTACTTAACGGAGAGGGAGTTAAATAATAAATATAAAATATCTTCGTCCCCCTTGGCGAAGGGGGACATACAGGGGGATTGGAGGTAAACCTGTGATTGAGAATGATAAACTCAATCTGAGTTTGATAACTACAAATAGAAAAAGTAAAGAATACTCGCTCCAGAGAAGCAAAACAATTATAAGACTCCCAAATTCCACCCGGTGTTTTATCAATCCGGAAATCTGACAAAATTTGCTTAAATTAGATTGATTAAAAGGACTGGTATGATTATGGACTCCGATTCTTCAAAAATTTTTTGAAAAATTACCCTATTTGGTAAGTTTTTTGTACCTTTGTCGGTACATGCGGATTATTAAGGTAAAAACACTTCTGGATCATTTATCTACTCAAAGGTATAAGAATGCTGAAAAGGCGCTCTTGGCTTGGATTTCTGAAGTTAAATATTCGGATTGGGATAATCCAAATGAACTAAAGCTGAAGTATAAAAATGCAAGTATATTAAGTTCCAAACGAGTTGTATTTAATATTAAAGGGAATGATTATCGATTAATAGTGGATGTTGAATACGATTTGAAAATAGTATTTATAGTTTGGTTTGGAACTCATAAGGAATACGATACAATTGATGCAAAGGAGGTAAGATATGAGTCCCAAGGTAATTAAAACGGAGAAAGAGTATAATCAGGCAGTAAGCAGGATTTACGAATTGATTCATTCTGATTCATTAGCTATCGAGGCTGGAACAGATAAAGGTGATGAACTTGAACTTTTATCTATCCTGGTTGAACGGTATGAGAACGAGCATTTCCCTGTTGAAGCTCCGGATCCGATAGAAGCGATCAAGTTCAGGATTGAGCAGATGAATCTTAAACAGAAAGATATTGCTCCTCTTTTCGGAGGGGAAACCAGAGTATCAGAGGTGCTTAACAGGAAGAGGTCTCTTACATTGAAAATGATAACCATGCTGAACAGGTATTTAGGGATTCCTTTCGAATCTTTAATCAGGGGAAATAAGAAGTATGACCTTGATCCCAAAAGGAAGAAACGAATTATGAGAATTCCGGAAATTAAGGAATTTTTAAGCAACAGAAATACAGCAGTTTTGTAATTTTTGCATATTTATTAAAATTCGAAATATCAGCAAGTTACTTATCAATACAAATTTAGAATTTCTAATTTTCAAAAATCACATTCTTTTAACTATTTGATTACCGAACGGATCATCAGGGCATTTATGTCCTTATAAACTTCTGATATTCCAAATTGGAACATCAAGTTGGGGTGATCGGTGTTGGCTGCCATCTGTTTTTTCAATTTTAATCTTGAAAATGTATTATCTTTGTTAATATGACGGAAAAGAAGCTCAATATTAACGAGATAGTTGATCATTGGAGAGAATCTTCTTATAAAGATTACCAGACAATGGTGAATCTTTTCGGTTCTGGTGATTATCATTGGGCCTTGTTTATTGGCCATCTTGTTGTGGAGAAGCTACTGAAAGCGTTGTATGTTAAGCGGAAAGGCACACATGCTATGGCAAGTCATGATCTGTTGAGAATCGCTTCAAAAATGGATTTGATCCTGACAGAAGAGCAGAAAGACTGGCTGGACAGGCTTACTACTTTTAATATAAACGCTCGTTACGATTCGTACAAACAGGAGTTTTATAAGTTGTGTACAAAAGAATTTGCAGAAGAATGGAAGAATGTAATAGATAATCTGAGATCATGGTTACTGAAACAGCTATAAATATTGCAGAGAAATATGTAGGCTATCTTCCCAGGGAGATGGATGTCAGGAAGGCCTATCTTTTTGGATCCTATTCACAGAGCAGGCAATCTGATGAGAGTGATATTGATGTGGCTGTTATACTTGGTAGCATGAACGATTTCTTCGATACTCAGATGCAATTACTTCGTATCCGGAGGAAGATCGATTTACGTATCGAACCACATCCCATAAGGGAAAGTGATTTTTCTTCCTTGAATCCATTTGCAAATGAAATTATGCAATCTGGCATTGAATTGAAATTGAATGATCGTTCGGTTTGATCTCTGGTCCCGGATGAGGATATTTCCTTTTCTACCCTTTATTAATACTTATGCAGCTTCAAAATTTTTCAGGAACACCATATTTTATCAGTGGTAGTTTTGTATTTTTTGTGATTATTTCAAATATCTAATTATCAAGATGTTGTATTTTTATATTAATCCTAAATTTCTAATTTTAAATAATTCAATTCACGTAACTATTTGATATTTTGTTCTTTACATAATGATTAGTATGATTACGTCATAAGGTATTATGGTATGCTAATTATTTATATAATATCCTGATATTCAATTATATATTTTTTTAATTAGCTTTATTTAGCAATCTATATAATACCCACTGGCATTTTTAATTCGCATCTTTTATTCGTGAATTCGTGGCGGTCGGCTAGACTCGCACGGTCAGTGACTAATTTTAGGCACGAATCGATGATTGAGCCATGATGCATGAATGATCAGGATAAAAGTTAAATGTTATTGGAAGTTGAACGTTGTACGTTGTCCGCAGGACTCCTTCGGAGAATGTTGCCTTGCCTGCCATGCCTCCGGCAGGCTGGCGGCAGGCAGGAACGTTGTTCACACCTTTCCCACAATCACCTGCAGGCATTTCGGCAGGATCTCAAACTTCACCGGTGTATGTCCCAGCGATTCTCCATCGGTTTCCGCATTGATCGGCGGATTCGAATCGATGCGGATCCTCTTTCCTGTGAATCCTTCAATCATCGGATGCTCCAGGATGCGACCATCATACAGTTTTTTCAGGCTGGTAATGACCCGCAGCCTGCCCATATCTTTTATCACGGTGAGGTCCAGCAGCCCGTCATCCGGCTTTGCACCGGGAGTCTGAAGCATTCCACCTCCTGCATACCTGCCGTTTCCCAGGCTGAGTGAGAGCACACTGTTCTCAAATACGGATTTCCCGTCAACCTCAATGGATACCCGAGTGCTTTTATATTTCATCAGGGTGGTAAAGATGTTGAGAAAGTAGAGCAACACCCCGTGTTTGCCCTCCTCTTTTTGCTTGTTGGCTTTTTGCACCACCCTGGCATCGAATCCCAATCCTGCAATGTTGATGAAATACCTGGATGTTTCCTTACCACCGTTGATGTAACGCACCAGACCGGCATCCTGGCGGAAGGTCTTCCCCTTTTTCAATACCCTGATTGCTTCTTCGTAATCGTGAGGAATATGAAACATCCTTCCCCAGTCGTTTCCGGTCCCAACCGGGATCATCCCCAGGAGAACCTCATCCGGGGGGATACGGGTTTGGCCAAAGATTCCATTCACAGCCTCATTCAGGGTTCCGTCACCCCCGACTACAATGATCTTATCTGTACCTTTATTTAACGCTTCGGTAACCAGCTCAATGGCATGATACTTTCTTTGCGTGAATTGATGGGTGAATGAGAACCCGTTTTGCCCAAGTAAACAGGATATCTTGTTCCAGTCTTTTTTCCCTTCGCCACTTCCAGCAACGGGATTGACCAGGACAAACCATGGTGAACCGGAATTGGTCTTGTTCATACGGAACTTTATGAGTTGATAATCATATAGAATGCCCGATAAATATCCGAAAATTTATGATACGATGTTAATAATTTGTTTATAAATGAAGAAAAAATGTTTACAATTCAATTTAGGGTAAAAATCTTAAAAGAATGCTAAAGTCGTATCTTTGACCACCTGTGAAAGGGATGAAATTCCGGAATAATTTTAAGCGAAAACCTAATACATCATTGGATGGGAAAGACAATTGCGTTGGCGAATCAAAAGGGTGGCGTTGGAAAGACAACGACAGTGATTAATCTTGCTGCAAGCCTTGCAGCTTTGGAAACGAAAGTGTTGATCGTTGATGCTGACCCTCAGGCAAATGCTACTTCGGGCATCGGCTTTGATATACGGAACATAAAAACCAGCATTTACGAATGCCTGATCGATAGCGTCAATCCGGGAGATATTGTTCTGTCTACCGAGATTGACAATCTGGATCTGATCCCAAGCCACATCGACCTGGTGGGTGCTGAAATTGAGATGCTGAACCTGCCCAACCGGGAAAAAATGCTGAAACAGGTGATCGAGAAGGTTAAGGACAACTATGATTTTGTACTCATCGACTGCTCACCCTCCCTGGGGCTCCTTACCGTTAATGCTTTAACAGCAGCCGATTCAGTGATCATACCGGTGCAGTGTGAATATTTTGCCCTGGAGGGTCTGGGGAAGTTATTGAATACCATAAAGATCATACAAAACCGGTTGAACCCGGAGCTTGAAATCGAAGGATTTCTCCTGACAATGTACGATTCAAGGTTGCGTTTAAGCAACCAGGTGGTAGATGAGGTGCAAAAACATTTCCAGCAAATGGTGTTTGAAACCATCATTCAGCGTAACATCAAATTGAGTGAGGCACCCAGTTTCGGAAAACCGGCATTGATGTATGATGCCAATTCACGGGGAGCAATCAATCACCTGAACCTTGCCCGCGAATTGCTTCAGAAGAATGAAAAAACGAAAATCAGCAACGCTGAAAAAATTCTCGAATAACAGGAATCAATCATTGATTTACACCATAATAATAACCATTTGACAACAGAATGACGAAACGAAACGCGTTGGGAAGAGGTCTTGGAGCACTGATTGATGATGCCGATAGGGAGAAACTGGAACAGATTGGTTCAATCAATGAGATCGCAGTTGAACGGATTGATGTGAATCCCTTTCAACCACGAGCCAGGATGGATGAGGAGGGGCTGAATGAACTGGCATCTTCCATAAAAGAACTGGGCATTATTCAACCCCTGACCGTCCGGAAGGTTGGAGAGAACCGGTTTCAGCTGATCACCGGTGAACGAAGATACAAAGCCGCTATCATAGCCGGTTTGACAACAGTTCCTGCCTTTATCCGTACAGCAGATGATCAGGCAATGTTGGAACTGGCTCTGGTGGAGAATATCCAGAGAGAAGACCTGGATGCGATTGAGGTTGCTATCAGTTACCAGCGCCTGCTCGAGGAGTGCAACCTGACCCAGGAGAACCTGAGCGACCGGGTTGGAAAGAAGAGGTCTACCATTTCAAATTACCTCAGGCTGCTTCGCCTGCCGGCTGAAATACAGCTTGGTATCCGTGAAAAGAAGATAGGCATGGGACATGCCCGAACCCTGATCAATGTGGATAACCCCAAAATCCAGATCCAGGCGTTCTACCGGATCATCGATGAAGACCTGTCTGTCAGAAAAGTTGAGGGTATTGTCAGGGCACTGAGCAGAAAATCCGGAA
>CAZTES010000123.1:0-9970 GCA_964612275.1 uncultured Rikenellaceae bacterium | reverse complement strand
TCAACAATTACCCGTTGAGCAGATTTCGTCCCGATGCCTTTAATGCTCTTCAACAGCGCGACATTTCCTTCGAAGATTGCCTGTTCTATTTCTGAAGGGGAAAGGGAGGAGATGATCATTCTGGCCGTGTTGGCTCCAATACCCGTAACCGAGATCAACATCCGGAAAATTTCGCGTTCATGCTTATCCGCAAATCCGAAGAAAAGGTGTGTATCATCCCGGATCACCTGATGAACAAAAAGCTTTGCCTCTGTTGATTCAGTCAGCTTCGTGTAGCTGTTTAGCGAAATATGGATAAAATACCCGATATTCCCCGCCTCGATTACGGCATATGCCGGAGTAAGCTCCACCAACCTGCCTTGAATGTATTCGAACATGATGGAATTTTTGATTCGTGGAGGCTAAAATAACGAAAAAAATGGTATGCTGCCTGATTGTTTTACCTCTTCTTTCCCCGGGTCTTCCAATATTTAGTTTTCCTGCTCTGGCAGGCTGTAAACAACGTAGAGACGTTGCATGCAACGTCTCTACATCCGTTTCAGGAGAAACATCAGAAATATCTGTCCAATTATTTTGTTGTATTTCCTCTAATGCCTATCCATTGCTTTGATGGCGCAATTCGAAATATCATTCATCGACTACTTACACTTCTCCTCTTCGATGCATTGGGCTTCGATAACAGCGATGGTAGCCATATCGATGATTTCCCGCACGGAGCACTCCAGCTGCAGAATCTGGATTGGTTTCGACATTCCGAGCAGGATTGGTCCGACCACTTCTGCATTTCCTATCTCCTGCATCATCTTATAAGCAATATTTCCGGAGCTCAAGTTCGGGAAAATGACTGTGTTTACGTCTTCATCTGCCAGTTTGGAGAATGGGAATCTACTCTTCCTCAGTTCCCTGTTAAATGCAAAATTGGCCTGCATGTCCCCATCGACGATCAGGTCGGGGTAATCGCGATGAAGGATATCAATGGCATCCTGCACCCGCCTCGGACTGCCTTCGCGCTGTGCACCGAAGTTGGAGTAGGATAGCAGGGCTATACGCGGTTCGATACCGAACTTCCTCACCTCCTCGGCAGTTAAAATGGTCGTATTCACAATAGTTTGTGCCGAGGGTTGGGGATTGACTGTTGTATCGGAGAAGAAGAACGGTCCTTTTTTGGTGAACACAATATACATTCCGGCATAAGCATTCAGCGGGTTATTTGTTCCTACAATTTGCAGTGCCGGGCGAATGGTATCGGCATACTTGCTGCAAAGTCCGGAGATAAATGCATCTGACTCTCCGGTCTCAACCATCATGATACCTAAATAGTTACGGTCGTACATTTTCTCCAGTGCTTCATTATAGGTTATTCCCCTTCGCTTCCGTTTCTCAAAGAACAATTTAGCATACTGTTCTCTCCGTTTCTGTTCCTTTACGCTTCTGGGATCGATGATGGGTATGTCCTGAAGCTCCAGTTTGTTCTCCTCACATATGGCCCTGATCTCATCCTCATCTCCAAGAAGGATGGGATGGGCCAGCCCATTGAGCAGGACAGCCTGGGCAGCCTTGAGTACCTTAAAACTATTTGCTTCTGCAAAGACCACCCGTTTCGGATTTTTCATTGCCTTTTCACTAATTCCCCGGAGCAGTATGTTTTCATGTCCCAGACGCCTGCTACACTCAGCAGCATAGGCATCCCAGTCGGTAATCTTTTTCTGAGCCACACCCGATTCGATTGCAGCACGGGCTACAGCGGTTGAGACTTTCTCAATTAGCCGGAAATCCAATGGCTTGGGAATGAAATATTCTCTCCCAAAGGTAAGGTTGGTAACATTATAGGCGGTATTCACATATTCTGGTACGGGCTCCTTTGCCAGATCAGCCAGTGCCTTACATGCAGCAATTTTCATCTCCTCATTGATCTTTGTTGCCCGGACATCCAGGGCGCCGCGGAAGATGAACGGGAAACCCAGGACATTATTAATCTGGTTCGGGTAATCGGATCGTCCGGTTGCTATGAGAACATCCTCCCTGGCTTCCACCGCATCCTCATACGAAATTTCCGGTGTGGGATTTGCCATGGCAAAAACAATAGGATCTGAAGCCATGCTTTTTATCATCTTCTTAGAGAGGACATTCCCCACAGACAACCCGACAAAGACATCTGCCCCTTTAATCGCCTCTTCCAGCGTACTGACATCCTGTTTGGTAATGAATTGTTTCTTTATTTCATTCAGGTTTGTTCTTTTCGAATTAATCACTCCTTTGCTGTCACACATCACCACATTCTCCGGTTTGACTCCCAACTTAATGTAGAGGCGGGTGCAGGACACGGCAGCGGCTCCGGCACCATTGATTACCATTTTAATATCCCCTATCTTTTTCCCGTTCAGTTCCAGTGCATTGAGCAGTCCTGCGCTGGAAATGATCGCTGTCCCGTGCTGATCATCATGAAACACCGGAATATCGAGTTCCTCCTTCAGCCTGTCTTCGATCTCAAAGCATTCGGGGGCTTTGATATCTTCCAGGTTAATCCCTCCGAAGGTCGGAGAAATGGCTTTGACCACCTCGATCATTTTTTCCACATCCATGGTATCGACCTCAATGTCGAACACATCGACATCAGCAAAAACCTTAAACAGCAACCCCTTTCCTTCCATCACGGGTTTTCCTTGCAGGGCACCGATATTCCCGAGTCCGAGAACGGCGGTTCCATTAGAGATCACAGCCACTAAATTTCCCTTGGCAGTATACTTATATGCATCTTCCGGTTTCTTTTGGATCTCCAGGCATGGTTCAGCCACTCCGGGAGTATAAGCCAGAGAAAGATCGATCTGCGTGCTGTAGGGTTTGGTTGGGATCACTTCAATTTTTCCCGGACGCCCCTGACTGTGATATTCAAGAGCATCCTGACGAGTAATTTTTGCCATAGCGATATGTTTTGGTTTTATTCAGGTATAATCTCGAAAACAAAATTAAGGATTAATATCACCCCGCATAATGATTTCAATCATAGAGTAGAATATTCTGTATGTTTTGCAGCAGAAGCAATCGCTATTTTTTGCAGAGGGTGAGAATCACCAGGGAAAACAGAATCTATTCCTTGTTATTATCTTCATCATACGAAGGCAGCTGATTGCTGGTCAACTCCTTATATAACTCACGGTTTTTAAATATATCACAGGCAAGGAAGAGGGCAGTACGAAACGAATCGGGGGATGCCTCATCCTTCCCGGCCAGTTCAAACGCTGTACCATGAGCCGGTGAGGTTCTGACTACGGGAAGGCCTGCTGTGAAATTCACCCCACTGCCAAGTCCCATCGATTTAAACGGAGCTAATCCCTGGTCGTGGTACATGGTAAGCACGGCGTCGAATTGCGTAAGCTGCCTGGATCCAAAAAATCCGTCTGCCGCATAGGGGCCAAACACCAGGATCTCTTCCTCTCTGGCACTCCGTATAGCCGGGATAATCGCCTCCCGCTCTTCGGTCCCGATCAGCCCATGGTCGCCGGCATGTGGATTGAGTCCCAGCACCGCTATTTTGGGCTTCCGGATAACAAAATCCTCCATCAGGGACCGGTGCAGGATTTTTATCTTTTTCAGAATCAGTTCGGTTGTGATTGCTGAAGCCACCTGTGCCAGGGGAATATGACCCGTCACAAGTCCAACCCTCAACGTTTCGTTGACCATGATCATAACTACATCATCCACACCAAACTGGTCCTTCAGATACTCGGTATGCCCTACAAAATCAAAGGAGGCTGATTGGATGTTTTGCTTGTTAATGGGTGCAGTGACCAGAACATCAATCTTCCCCTCCTTCAGATCACTCACTGCCGCCTTTAGACAGGTAATGGACGCTTCACCGGCAACCGTTGTTGATTTTCCCAGTTCGACACGAATGCTGTCATCAAGACAATTGATGATGTTTGCCCGTTTCAAATTTGCCTCTTCCGGGGTTTTTATGTTATTGAAACTAAAATTGGTGATATTGAGTGCCTTCCGGTGATAGGCCGCCACTTTCGGTGAACCATAAACTACCGTGGTGCAAATGTCATTCACCCGATTATCCATCAGGGTCTTTAAGATAACCTCGTAACTTATCCCATTAATATCTCCCTGTGAAATTCCAATTTTTATCGTATGATCTGGCATATTCATCTGTGTTCTGTTTATCTCATTCCGTTGGTATTCTTGTTAGCTGGAAGCCGGCTGGCGGATTAAATCCAGCTGTTTTTTATACCCCTGGGGAGCCTCATGGTCTGTAATGTTTGATAAAATCGAAGAGTAACCGTACACCCACTCCTGTTCCTCCTTTTCCCCGGTAGGAGTCTTCCCGGTCCAGGAATGCCGGTCCGGCAATGTCCAGGTGAAGGTAGGGGTGGTCAGTAAACCGTTCAAGGAATTTTCCTGCCGTGATCGCTCCTCCATCCCTGCCACCGATATTTTTGACATCTGCTATATCCGATTTCAATAACTCATTATATTCAGCCCAGAAAGGGAATTCCACAATTCGTTCAAAAACAGTATTCCCGCTCTCTTCAAGCCGGTCGAAATACTTCCTGTTCGCATTGCCCATACCCACGATCCCGTATTTCCCGATAGTACCCGCTGCGGAACCGGTCAATGTAGCAATGTCGATAATCAGTTCCGGGTCATAGCGGCCGGCATAGCTCAACGCATCGGCAAGGACCATCCGTCCTTCCGCATCGGTGTTGAGCACTTCCACGGTAGTACCATTGTACATTTTGACAACATCTCCCGGGACATAGGCATTTCCGTCGGGCCGGTTATCGGTTGCCGGAATCAACCCGATAACATGGACCGGCAGCTCTGCTTTTGATACAGCATAGATGGCTGCTGCCACAGCAGCCGCTCCGCTCATATCACATTTCATGTAATCCATGCTGTTTTTGGTGGGTTTCAAACTGAGCCCCCCCGTATCATAAACAATCCCTTTCCCGACCAGGATCAGCGGTTTTCTGTTTCTGGGCTTTGCCGGTTTCCATTCCAGGAGGCTGAACGTGGGGGGATCAACACTGCCCCTGTTGACTGCCAGCAACCCACCCATTTTTAAGGCTTCAATCTTCTTCTTATTGAACACCTCAACCATGAAACCGGCTTCCTTCCCCAGCTTCTGTATCTCTTTAGCCAGTTGCAGTGCCGTCAGGTAGGATAACGGTTCATTGACCAGGTCACGGCAGTGGTATACCGCCTCAAGCAGGTAGGTCAACTGCGCAACCTGCTTTTCCCTGATCGTCTTACTGCAGATCATCAGGTTACGCAGCGACGATCGTTTCTCATCCCGCTCCTTCAGGTATTTCAGGAATTGATAATGACTCAGTGCCAACCCCTCGGCGAAAGAGAGGATGGCATCCGGCTGGTTCTCATCCCCCGTCAGAACGATCTTTTCAATTTTGTGCTCCTTGATCACGGTGTATATTCTGGCGGCAGCTTTACGCAGTTCCTCGTTTACAAGGTATTGTGCTTTTCCCTCTTCGACGACCTGGATAAAGCTCCACCGTGAGTAGGAATTGACCGATATGACCTGCGCATCCTGTTTTATCTTTTCTTCAATATACTTCAACTCGGCTCCGGTGAACGGGAGAGTGGCAAGGGGTGTATCTTTTTTGACAAGGTAGATGACCGACAGGCTATCCGGAACCTGTTTTATCCTGGATATTTTTAGATCCATTGAAGTGGTTATTCGTAAATTTTCAGGAATCAAAGGTAATAAATTTTGCCTTCAGTAGATGATTGTTCCCCTGCTTCATCAGACGACTGCAGTTCGGGTGAGGAGTATTTATCAAATAGTGATACGATGACTTTCCACTGCACTTGATACTCGTCTCCCCAGCTGTAGTGGAGCGACGAGAGTATGCTCTCCCTGAGCCATCGTATCACTTAAAGGGTTTTGCTGTTCGTGCAATGAATCAATAACTAAGAGAGACAATCCTCCCCCTGAGCCTGTCCGCAGGCAGTCAAGGTGTCACCTGGTATAATGTATACCAAAGCCGATAAATAGTAAGCCTACAACAACGAATTACGCGAATCCGTCAATTGGCGGATGAGCGAATTACAATCAAGCAACGCGTGACGAATTACGTGAGTCCTGCATTTGCAGGACGAACAAATTACTCTTTTTCAATCTCCAGGGTATAGAGGATGCTTTCCACCTGGCGGAGGAATTCCCGTTTATCCATCCCGGCAGCAAACACGAACCCCTCGACGGTGATCACGCGGTTTCTCTCTTCATCCACGGTGGAGAGGCTGACAAACGGTCCTCCCATGGCGCCTTTCTCCAGTTTCCACAACCCGCGCAGTTCGGCAACATAACGGTCATCCACTTTGAACTCTTGCATGGTGGGTGGCAGAAGATCTTCCGTAGCCATGTATGACCCGGGATTTGGTCCGGGAATGTTCTTTTTCAGGTATTTGTTTCGTTTATCAACCAGGTAATCGATGGTAAAGGTATTGGTATCCACATAATCGTAGTAATAAATCAATATGCTTTGTTGTGAATAAAATGCATAACCCGACTGACCCGGCTGCGCCGATTCGGTGGATATCCAGACGAAATCGGTTGTATCCATGGCAATTTCATATCCTTTCGGGATGGAGAGGGTCAGGTGGTGTTTTTCCTTCAACCGGTTATAGATGGCAGCCACCTGGTAACTCCGGTAGTAACCCATCAGCCGTCCTCTTTCACTTCGATTGACCCGTTCGATGATCTGATCACCGCTCTCTTCCAGTAAACGGATGCATTCATCATCATTCGGAGCCTGAATATTGATGATCAGTTGGGGAGTTGCCCACTGGTCTGTTTGAACGGTTATTTTCGGTTCTTCGAATTCCGACCCGATCTTCGCGAAGAGGATGTTGCGGTGAACCCTGAAAATATTGGTGAACCCTGCGGGTGATGTATGCATTAAATCTAAGACCGGTTCGGGCTGGGGAAGCGCAGGCTGGATCCGAGTCAGCACCTCATTAAATTTCGCCCCGACAGCACTCTCCCATTTCTGGTTATCAATGATCAGCAACACCTCCCCTGTCGATCCGGAAATTTTTGGAAGTATGCTCCTGGCATCGGGTTTGCAGGAAACTATTGCCGAAATAACAAAAAAATAGGGTAGATAGCGGTTAATTCTTGTCATCATGATCTGAAGGTTTTTGAATGGGATTTAACGATATAAAGGTACAATTTCTCCCGATTTTTTCATATACCATGCTGCTGAATGGTTTTCAGTTTAACGTAAGGAACTTTGTGACTCTGAGCGGGGGAGAGGGGAAGACAGGGTGCACGGAGTTAAGAGCATGGAGCATGGGGAGAGCGCTGAGTGAAATTTAGTTCATTTGAAAGATGTTTCAAATTGTTTCAAGTTGTTCCATATGGTTCCAAAAAGAGGAGAGGTGAGAGGTGAGAAGTGAGTTTTGAGTAGGCAGTATGCAGTAAATTAGGTCCTGGGTACTCGGTGCTCCCCGCCCGACTGAAAGACGCAATCGTTCGGGCGGGGGTGCTGGGTAAAAGATAAAAAGATCCGCCTTCGTTCCGCGTAGGCGGGACTACGGCGGACAAGGGAGGCAAGGCACCGCCTTAGCATTATCGAACAGATAACACATTGGAAATTAACACCATGTAGAGACGTAAGATCTTACGTCTCTACGTTGAAAACACCCGCTGCATTAGTGTAATCTACGCGCTATAACCCGGTTTTTCAGGGATATCTTTGTTTTCAGCCCCATACGGGGCTGCATGTTGGTAGCCAGGGGCGGAAGCCCCTGGAATATATGACGGTAATAATCCCGGTCCAACTAAAACCTTTCTTCAACCGGAAAACGCTGCATGGACCGGAACTTAGCGATCCACCAGCTGGCCATGTGAAATAGCGATAACTATTTACACAGTGCTTATGAAAGATTTTATTTCACATGGCTGGCGGAGAGCGATCTCATGAGCCAGGCAAGTGTGAATGCCTGTGGGTGGCGAATAACTCAGCACCAAACAATTTATTAAGATTTCCAATCACAGTTAACGTATGACATTTCTGATAACCAAAAACTAATTGGATGTTGGACGTTGGGGGATGCCCTGCCTGCCATGCCTCCGGCAGGTGAACCCTGCCAGTCCGGCAGGCTGGCGGCAGGCAGGGATGTTGAACGTTCTCTTACCTGTAAGTATGCTGAGATGTTGAAAGTTTTTCCAGATAGTTCCAGGTTGTTTCACATTGCTTTGCCGCAGGTATAACTAGAGGAAGGGGGATTAATAAAAAACGCCTGTCATACAGGTATCTGTACAACAGGCGCTAAGACATATAGAAAATTTTTAGGGTTATTCAGTTTCCAGCTTATCCTGTTCCTTCTTATCGTTGGATTTGCTGTCATCCTCCTTTGTCGCTTTCCTGAACTCCTTCATCCCCTGACCCAGTCCTTTCATCAGTTCAGGGATTTTTCTTCCACCAAAAAGCAAAATGACAATCAATACGATAATGATTATTTCAGTAGGCCCTAAAAAACCGGCTTGATTCAACAGATTCATCGTCCGAAATTTTATATTGTTATTACAAAATTAACATTATTTCTTTAATAAGCGGATAATATCGTTCCCATTTGCAAACAGCAGTAGCGCCAGCAGGAGGATCATACCGGTGATCTGGGCATACTCGAGGAACTTATCACTCGGTTTCCTGCCGGAAACAACCTCGTAGAGGAGGAACATGACGTGTCCCCCGTCCAGGGCCGGAATGGGCAGGACATTCATGATGGCAAGGATGATCGACAGGAATGCCGTAAGGTTCCAGAAGGAGTACCAGTCCCACTCTCCCGGGAAGATGCTCCCGATGGTGATGAATCCACCCAGCGATTCATACGCTTTCGTTTCACGCGAAAAAAGGAGTTTGAACTGCTTCAGGTAATCAACCATGGTTTTTACTCCCTTGGCTATTCCGGCAGGGATCGACTCAAGAAAACCATATTTCACCGATTTGAACTTGAAGAACTGGCTCAGGTCATGGGTTATGCCGATCAATCCCTCGTCGGATATAGTTATAGGAACGTCCAGCTCCTCCTCCCCCCTCCGGACATTGACAGTCACCTCTTCCCCCTTGTGTTCACTGATCTGTTTCGAGTACTCATCATAGTATTCGAATCGCATGGCGTTGAAGCCCAGAATCTCATCGCCTATTTCAACCCCTGCCGTGCGTGCGGCGGATTTTTTCATAAACCCGTTCACGATGAGCGGTGAAAACGGCATCCGCGCATCGATAATGGATTTCCCTTTAAGGATCGCAGGGATTACAGATTTGGGGATCTCCAGGTCCATGCGCCTGCCATCGCGGTCGATCTGGATTGTTTTGCGCTCGTTCAGGATAATATCGGGAATGATGCTGTAAAATTTCTCCATTTCCTGGTTATCGACCGAGATGATCCTATCACCATTTTGCAGTCCCATCTCCCTGCCAATGGAATCGACAACAATCCCGTAGGTGACATTTTTAGTGGGCAAATAACTCTCACCCCAGATATAGAGGATGGCGACATAAAGAATGAGGGCAAGCAGGAAATTAACCGTCACCCCACCCAACATGATGACCAGCCGCTGCCAGGCGGGTTTCGACCTGAACTCATAGGGCTGGGGCGGTTTTTTCAACTGCTCCTTGTCCATCGATTCATCGATCATCCCGGAGATCTTGACATACCCTCCCAGTGGAAGCCATCCGACACCATATTCCGTTTCTCCCTTCTTATACTTGAACAGGGAGAACCACGGATCGAAAAAGAGGTAAAACTTCTCCACCCGGGTTTTAAACACCTTCGCAAAGATGAAATGTCCCATTTCATGAAGGATCACCAGGATGGAAAGGCTCAACAGAAACTGCGCTATTTTAATGAATACTTCCATAATATTCTATGGACTCCCTGATTACTTAGAAAAAGAGGAGTACAAAGTAAACTATTTTATCATTGATTTTGCAAACATCCG
>CAZTES010000122.1:0-9984 GCA_964612275.1 uncultured Rikenellaceae bacterium | reverse complement strand
CAATGGCAGTGGTTACTTCATTGGCTTTTCCCAATCCATATCCGACAATTCCATCCTCATTGCCAACAACAACAATTGCGGAGAAGCTAAAGGTTCTCCCTCCCTTTGTCACTTTTGTAACCCTCTGAATACTAACCAATCTGTCTTTTAGTTCCAGATCGCTCGTTTTTACTTTACGTATACCGTTTGACATAATATCTTAAAATTTTAGTCCACCTTCTCTTGCAGCTTCGGCTAATGATTTCACTCTTCCATGATAGAGGTATCCTCCCCTATCGAAGACAACATCAGAGATGCCCGCTTTCAATGATTTCTCAGCGATCAGTTTACCAACCAACCGGGCCTGTTCATTTTTTGTCATCCCCTTTTTTTCGGCGACAGGTTTCTCGAGTGAAGAGGCTGACGCCAGGGTTTTCCCCTCCAGGTCATTGATTACCTGGGCATAGATCTGTTTGTTGCTTCGAAAAACACTCAGCCGGGGACAATCTGCCGTTCCGGCGATCTTTTTCCGGATTCTATTTCTGATTCTCTTTCTTCTCTCTAACTTCGTTAGTGTCATAATTTTCAAATCGATGGATTAAACACTTGCAGCTTTTCCTGCTTTTCTTCTAATGTGTTCACCAACATATTTCACTCCCTTTCCCTTATAGGGTTCGGGTGGTCTGAGTGAACGAATCTTGGATGCTATATGCCCAATCAATTGTTTATCGATGCTGGTTAAGGTAATCACAGGGTTGCTTCTCCTTTCGGTTTTTGTTTCAACTTTCACTTCCGGAGGTAATTCAATGATGATATCGTGTGAAAAGCCCAGTGCCAGTTCAAGCATCTGTCCTTTTGCTTCGGCTCTAAATCCCACCCCTACCAGTTCCTGCTGAATGGTATATCCTTTAGAGATCCCGATTACCATATTGTTTATCAGTGATCGGTAGAGCCCATGCAATGATTTAAAGCGTTTTGTATCAGATGGCCGTTCCAGCTTACATTCGTTTCCTTCGATCAACACCTTAATTTCCCGGTCAACCAGCTGGGTCAGTTCCCCCAGTGGGCCTTTAACGGTTACCCGGTTCTTATCATCAACACTGATGGTAACGCCTTCCGGTATTTCAATGGGTAAATTTCCTATTCGTGACATATCCTAATTTCTCCAAGGTTAATGTACATAACACAATACTTCGCCACCAATTTTTAATTTTCTTGCTTCTTTTTCTGTCATCACACCGCTGGAAGTTGAAAGGATAGCAATGCCTAAACCATTCAACACCCTGGGGAGGTTATCTGCTCTGGCATATTTACGCAAGCCTGGTCTGCTGACCCGTTTCATGGATTTGATTGCCGGCATTTTTGTTTGGGGATGATATTTCAACGCTATTCTTATCTTCCCCTGCAGTTCATCCTCTTCAAATTTATAGCTCAGGACATACCCCTTATCATAGAGAATTTTCGTTATCTCTTTCTTCAGGTTCGATGCCGGAATTTCCACAACCTTATGGTTTGCCATAATTGCATTTCTGACTCGCGTTAAATAATCTGCAATAGGGTCTGTCATTTCTAACTGTTTTAAATTATTGTTCCGATCAAAAGTTACTCAACGATTCCGTTCACCAGCTTGCTTTTTTTATTCCCGGAATAAGTCCGGAAGAAGCCATTTCCCTGAAGGTAATCCTGCTCAGTCCAAACTGGCGCATATAGCCTTTGGGTCTGCCTGTAATTTTACAGCGATTATGCAACCGGTTGGGGTTGGAATTACGCGGTAATCGACTGAGTCCCACATAATCTCCTTCTTCTTTCAGTCTGGCTCGTTTATCCGCATATTGATTCACCATTTTGAGGCGTTTAACCTCCTTTGCTTTCATTGATTCTTTTGCCATATTAACTAACTTTTTTTGCTTTAAAGGGTAATCCAAATTCTCTCAACAGGGCAAATCCTTCTTCGTCTGTCTTTGCTGTTGTAACAAAGGTAATTTGGAGTCCCATTATTTTGTTCATTTTATCGATATCGATCTCCGGAAAAATAATTTGTTCGGTAATACCGAGAGTATAATTACCTCTTCCATCTAATTTGCTATTCACTCCTTTAAAGTCTCTGATACGTGGAAGGGCGACACTTATCAGGCGTTCAAGGAATTCATACATTTTGTCAGACCGCAATGTAACGGTAACCCCGATCGGCATTTTCTTCCTCAGTTTGAAGTTTGCGATATCTTTTGACGATACGGTTTGCACGGCTTGCTGTCCGGTAATGGTTGTTAATTCTTCCACGCCAATATCTATCAGTTTCTTATCAGCAACAGCTTGTCCGATTCCCTGATTGACGACAATTTTCTGAAGTCGGGGAACCTGCATTACTGACCGGTAATTGAATTCCTTCTTTAGTGCAGGAATAATCTTTCCCTTATAATGTATCTTTAAAGCTGGTACGTAATCCATTACTTGATCTCCTCTCCTGATTTTTTGGCATAACGCACTAATTTGTTCTTATCATTTATTTTTCTTCCAACACGTGTAGGTTTTCCGGATGAAGGATCCACCAGGAGCAGGTTTGAGAGGTGGATATACGATTCCTTTTTAATGATTCCTCCCTGGGGGTTCTGAGCATTGGGTTTGGTGTGTTTCAAGACCATATTTACACCTTCCACAATGGCTCTGTTTTCACTTACGACTACTTCGAGCACTCTTCCCTGTTGTCCTTTGTATTCTCCGGAAATCACGATGACAGCATCGCCCTTTTTTATATGTCTTTTATTACTCATTCAACAAGATTTTGAAATTATAACACTTCCGGTGCCAATGATATGATTTTCATATAACGATCGCGCAATTCTCTGGGAACGGGTCCAAAAATTCTTGTTCCCCTGATTTCGTCCAGGTTATTTAACAGGACCACGGCATTATCATCAAAGCGGATATAGGAGCCATCTGTTCTTCGGATTTCTTTTTTAGTCCTCACCACCACTGCTTTGCTAACCATTCCTTTTTTTGCTTCACCGGAGGGCATAGCCGATTTTACTGTTACAACAATCTTATCACCCACCGAAGCGTATCGTTTGCCTGTTCCACCCAGGACACGGATACACAGCACCTCTTTGGCTCCACTGTTGTCAGCTACTGCCACTTTGCTTTCTTGCTGTATCATGACTATTTAGCCCTTTCAATGATTTGCACTAACCGCCAGCTTTTCTTTTTACTCAACGGTCTGGTTTCCATTATTTTCACTGTATCTCCGACGTTACAGGAATTTTCCTCATCGTGGACAAAGAAGCGGGTTGTTTTATTCACAAATTTCCCATAGATTGGGTGTTTCACTTTTCGTTTCACAGCAATGACAACTGATTTCTGCATGTTGCTGCTCACCACGATCCCTGTACGTTCTTTCCGTATATTTCTATTTTCCATCTTGGAGATTAACTATTAGATTGTTCATTCATTTTTTTCTGATTCAATATGGTCTTCAGCCTGGCTATATTTCTGCGGCTCTCCTTAATTTTCATGGGGTTATCCAGCGGGGATATCGCATGATTCAGCTTTTGCCTCACCAGGGATAGCTGTTCATTATCAAGTCTCTCCTCAATCTCCTTAATGCTCAGTTCTCTGATCTCAGATGTTTTCATTCTTAACTGGATTTATGGACAAAGTCACGTCTGACGACAAATTTTGTAGGTATGGGCAGTTTCTGGGCCGCAAGACGCAACGCTTCTTTGGCAATATCAAACGGTACGCCTTCTGCTTCCAGGATAATTCGTCCGGGAGTAACGGGAGCAACGAATGCTTCCGGGGCTCCTTTTCCCTTACCCATTCTTACTTCAGCTGGTTTTTTGGTTATGGGTTTATCGGGGAATATCCTGATCCAGATCTGTCCTTCCCGTTTCATATGGCGTGTCACGGCTTGTCGAGCAGCTTCAATTTGCCGACCGGTTATCCAGGCCTTTTCAAGGGCTTTAATCCCAAAAGAGCCAAAAGCCAGCTGGTTCCCTCTTTGGGCGTTCCCCTTCATTTTCCCCTTTTGCTGTCTTCTATATTTTGTTTTTTTCGGCTGTAACATCAGTTCGTCGGTATTACGGTTTCACCTTCAACGATTCACCAGATTATTTCCTTCTTTTTTTAAATCCTTTTGTTTTGGCACTTTTCGCCCCGATATTTGGAGAGAGGTCTCTTTTCCCATACACTTCCCCGTTGCAGATCCACACTTTAACGCCAACAAGGCCCACCTTTGTGAGAGCTTCGGCCAGTGCATAATCGATATCAGCACGAAAGGTATGGAGCGGTATTCTACCCTCCTTATAGGTTTCGTTACGGGCCATTTCAGCACCTCCCAGGCGTCCGGAAACAAGCACTTTTATTCCTTCAGCGCCCATTCTTATGGTTGAGGCGATGGACATTTTAATGGCTCTCCGGTAGGAGATTTTTCCTTCAATTTGCCGGGCAATATTATTGGCAACGATGGTAGCGTCCAGTTCGGGTCGTTTCACCTCAAAAATATTGATCTGCACCTCTTTATTGGTAATATTCTTCAGCTCCTCTTTCAGTTTATCGACCTCCTGTCCTCCTTTTCCGATAATGATTCCGGGTCTTGCGGTATTGACAGTAACCGTTATCAGTTTCAAGGTTCTTTCAATAACGATTTTTGAGATACTGGCTTTTGCGAGACGCACATTCAGATACTCTCTGATCTTTGTATCCTCAATCAGTTTATCGGTATAGTTTTTACCGCCATACCAATTGGAGTCCCATCCTTTGATGATCCCCAACCTGTTTCCTATCGGATTTACTTTTTGTCCCATTGAATACTATTCCTTTTCGCTATTATGTTCTTCTGCTGTATTTGCACTATCGAGAACCACGGTTACATGGTTTGATCTTTTTCTTATCCTGTGAGCTCTTCCCTGTGGCGCCGGGCGCAGCCGTTTCAACGTTCTTGCCTGGTTCACATAAATTTCTTTCACATAAAGGTTACTCTCCTCAACCCGCACGCCTTCATTTTTTGCCTGCCAGTTGGCGATTGCTGAAAGAAGCAATTTTTCGAGTGTATTGGAAGCCTCTTTCGGGCTATATTTCAGCATATCGAGTGCTCTATTTATTTCAGCACCCCGGACCATATCGGTTACCAGGCGCATTTTTCTTGGTGAGGTAGGACAATTTCTCAATGTGGCATAGAATTTGTTTTTCCTCTCCTCTTTCAGTTTACTGGCTCGGTTTCTTTTACGTGCCCCCATTTTCTGCTCATTTTTTCACGATGAATACTTACCTGGCTTTTCCTCCGTGTCCTCTCCAGGTACGGGTTGGAGCAAATTCTCCAAGTTTATGTCCAACCATATTTTCGGTAATGTATACCGGGATAAATTTATTCCCATTATGTACTGCAATGGTATGTCCCACAAAATCGGGAGAGATGACCGACCTTCTCGACCATGTTTTTATTACCGACTTTTTCCCCGATTCGTTTTGTTCGACAACCCGTTTTTCCAATTTAAAATCAATAAAAGGACCTTTTTTAAGTGATCGGCTCATACTATTCTCTAATTATTCTATTGGTTATTTCCTCTTTTCAACAATGTATCTGTTGGACTGTTTTTTCCTGGCTCTTGTTTTGTATCCTTTAGCCGGGATTCCTTTCCGCGACCGGGGATGTCCGCCTGATGCTCTTCCTTCCCCACCCCCCATAGGGTGGTCCACCGGGTTCATCACCACACCGCGCACCCTTGGTCTCCTGCCGAGCCACCGGCTACGCCCTGCCTTACCGGAAGATTCCACTCCATGATCGGCATTTGAAACGGCACCGATCGTTGCTTTACAGGTTACCAGCACCATTCTGGATTCACCGGAGGGAAGTTTAATGATTGCGTACTTACCGTCTCGGGAGGTAAGTTGTGCAAAGGAGCCGGCGCTTCTGGCCATGGCTCCTCCTTTTCCCGGTTTCAATTCAATATTATGAACAATGGTCCCCAACGGGATATCCGACAGGAACAGTGCATTTCCCAGTTCGGGGGGCACACCGGTTCCGGATTGTATCTTGTTTCCCGTTTTCAGTCCATTGGGTGCTATGATATACCGTTTTTCTCCATCAGCATACACAACCAGTGCGATTCTTGCACTGCGGTTGGGATCATACTCGATCGATTTAACCACTGCCGGGATCCCATCTTTATCGCGTAAAAAATCGATTGAGCGATATCTTCGCTTATGTCCCCCGCCCATGTATCGCATAGTCATTCTACCGCTGTTGTTCCGTCCGCCACTTTTCTTCATCGGCTTAATGAGCGATTTTTCAGGGGCAGTGGAGGTTATATCATCGAATGCACTGATGATTTTATGTCGCTGGCCCGGTGTAACCGGTTTTATTTTTCGAGAAGCCATAATTCCTTAAATATTGCTGTAAAAATCAATGTTTTCGCCTTCGGCCAGGGTAATAATTGCCTTTTTATAGGATTTGGATTTCCCGGTTATCATGCCTGATTTGGTATACCTTGATTTGGCTTTACCGCCATAACGCATGGTATTAACCGACAAGACCGTTACGTCATACAGGTCTTCAACTGCTTTTTTAATTTCAATTTTGTTAGCGGTTTTATCCACCACAAATCCATAGCGATTCATCTCCTCACCCTGGTTAGTCATTTTCTCCGTTACTATAGGCTTTATTAAAATAGTCATCACAATTTGTTTATGATATTCCAAACGTTTGGTTCAAAACGTCAATTGAACTCTCAGCAAGCACCAAATTTGATGCACGCAATATATCGTATGTATTTAATTCTGAAACTGTTACGACTTTGGCACTCGTAAAATTTCGAGAAGACAAATATATATTTTTATTTTGTCCGGGTAAAACGTAAAGTGAATTTTTGTTTTCCTGGTTGATAAGTGAATGAATTCCAGCGAATTCTTTGGTCCTGGGTGCTTCCATGTCAAAATCTTCCAGGACGACAATTTTTTTCTCTTTTGCTTTATAAGAGAGGGCAGATTTTCTGGCCAGTTGTTTGACTTTTTTATTCAATTTAAAGCCATAATCTCTGGGAGTCGGGCCAAAGGTTCTTCCACCTCCCCGGAAGATGGGGGATTTGATATTGCCGGCACGGGCGGTACCGGTTCCTTTCTGACGTTTAATCTTTCGTGTGCTTCCGGTTATTTCACTCCGTTCCTTGGTTTTTGATGTACCCTGTCTCTTATTTGCCAGATACTGTTTTGTATCAAGGTATATGGCATGGTCATTTGGTTCAATTCCAAAGATGGAATTATTTAATTCAACCTTTTTCCCGGTATCTTTACCTTCAATATTTATAACTGCTACTTTCATTACTTTGTAATTATTACATAGCCACCATTGGGGCCCGGAACTGATCCTTTAACAATTAATAGATTATCATCATGAATAATTTTCATCACGCGAAGGCTGATTGCCATTACCAGTTGTCCTCCGGTCCGGCCACCCATTCTCATGCCTTTGAAAACACGGGAGGGGAAAGAGGATGCTCCCAGGGATCCCGGTGCCCGTTCGCGGTTATGCTGCCCATGGGTTTTGTCACCAACCCCGTGGAATCCATATCGTTTAACCACACCCTGGAATCCTTTTCCCTTGGCATATCCACGGACATCCAGCCAGGTATCGTCGTCAAAGAGATTTACCTTCAGCACATCGCCCAATTTAATCTCCTCACCGAATCCGGTAAATTCAGCCAGTTTTCTTTTGGGTTTGATTTTTGCTTTTTTGAAATGCCCCATCTCAGCGCCTGACGTACGTTTCTCTTTCTTGTCGTCGAAAGCAAGCTGCACAGCCTTATACCCATCCTTGTCTTTTGTTTTTATTTGGGTTACCATGCAGGGTCCGGCTTCCAGCACAGTACAGGGAATATTCTTCCCATCGTCATCGAAGAGAGAGGTCATTCCGACCTTTTTTCCAATTAATCCTTGCATTTTTATTCAGCACTTTACGATAGTTAGACCTTAATTTCAACTTCAACTCCGCTGGGCAGTTCCAGTTTCATCAACGCATCAATGGTTTTGGGTGTGGAACTGTAGATATCCAGCAATCGTTTAAACGAGGAGAGTTGAAACTGTTCTCTCGACTTTTTATTGACAAAAGGAGAGCGTAATACGGTGAATATCCGTTTGTGTGTCGGCAGTGGTATTGGTCCGCTGACAACAGCACCGGTCGATTTCACTGTTTTAACGATCTTTTCAGCGGATTTATCCACCAAATTGTGATCGTACGATTTAAGTTTTATTCTGATCTTCTGACTCATTATTTATATTCCGTTACACGAATTATACCTTTTGTTAGTTCAATTATCTTTTTTGAAATTTCTGGTGGAACCTCCTCATAATGGGAGAATTCCATGGTTGACGTTGCTCTTCCGGAGGTTAATGTTCTCAGGACGGTAACGTAACCGAATTTTTCAGCCAGTGGCACTTTCGCTTTAATCACCCTGGATCCGGCTTTCGATTCCATTCCTTCAACCTGGCCTCTTCGTTTGTTAAAATCTGAAATGATATCGCCCATGTATTCTTCAGGCGTTACGACTTCGGCTGCCATAATGGGTTCGAGCAGTACACTGTTTCCCTTGGCACAGGCTTTTCGGAAGGCTGATTTGGCTGCGATCTCAAACGAGAGTGCATCGGAGTCAACCTGATGGTATGATCCATCTTTTAATATCACTTTCAGGTTCTCCATCGGGTAGCCTGCCAGGACCCCGTTTGCCATAGCCAGTTTAAACCCTTTTTCAATGGAAGGGATAAACTCTTTAGGAATATTTCCACCTTTCACATGGTCTTCGAATTGAAGTCCTTTTTCCCCTTTATCTGCTGGAGATATCTCAATCAGGATATCTGCAAATTTTCCTCTACCCCCGGTTTGTTTCTTAAATATTTCCCGGTGTTCAAAGGAGGAGGTTATGGCTTCCTTGTAGGCAACCTGTGGTGTTCCCTGATTGCATTCAATACCAAATTCTCTTTTCATCCTGTCAATAAGGATCTCCAGGTGCAACTCACCCATACCATTAATAATAGTCTGCCCGGATTCATCATCGACTTTCACCTGAAAGGTGGGATCCTCTTCAGCCAGTTTTCCAAGGGCGATCCCCAGTTTATCGATATCGGCCTGTGTTTTGGGTTCAATCGCCACGCCAATGACAGGTTCCGGGAACTCTATCGATTCGAGTGTTATGGGTTTTTTGGGATCGCAGAGGGTATCGCCTGTTTTGAGGTTTTTAAAGCCCACTACAGCACAGATATCACCGGCTTCAATTTCCTTTTTGGGGTTTTGCTTGTTCGCATGCATCTGGTAGAGGCGGTTTATTCTCTCCTTTTTCCCGGCTCTTGCATTATAGACCATTTCTCCGGTTTCCATTGTTCCTGAATAGACACGCAAGAATGCCAGGCTGCCGACAAAGGAATCGGTAGCAATTTTAAAAACAAGTGCGGTGAGTGGCTCTTCATTATCCGGTGTTCTCAACACTTCCTGACCTGTATAGGGATTAATTCCGGATATAGAACCAATATCAATAGGACTGGGAAGGAATCCGGCAATGGCATCCAGGAGTCTTTGCACTCCCTTGTTTTTGAAAGCCGCTCCACACATGACCGGAACGATGCTTTGGTCGATGGTTGATTTCCGGATCACCGTGAGCAGGTGATCAGGAGTGATCGAGCCGGGGTCATCGAAATATTTTTCAAGCAGGGTATCATCTTTTTCTGCAATGGCTTCAATCAGTTTTCCTCTCCATTCCTCCACCTCGTCTTTCATCTCCTCCGGCACCTCGGTCAGCTCATAATTTATTCCCAGGGTTTCGTCGTTATGCCACAATACTGCTTTGTTCTCAACCAGATCCACGACTCCCCGAAAGGCATCTTCAGAGCCAATGGGGATTTGAATGGGAATGGGGTTGGCATTGAGTTTTGTTTTGATCTGGTTTATAACACTAAAAAAATCGGCACCTGTCCGGTCCATTTTATTCACAAAGGCAATCCTGGGAACGCGATATTTATCGGCCT
>CAZTES010000121.1:0-10012 GCA_964612275.1 uncultured Rikenellaceae bacterium | reverse complement strand
ATAATTTGAATCTGCTGTATGTTGCCTTTACCCGGCCGGTCGATAAACTTTATGTCTTTAGCCCTGCAGATAGAGAGGGGGACATGAAGCAGGCGGGTGACCTGATCTATCATGTTATCCAATCCATGAACGTGAAAAAAGAGCCGGGAGAAATGGAATCGTCTCATTTCGGAAAACCAGTCAGCTGGAACGAAGAAACAATGCAACTGATCATTGGTGCTGATCAGGCGGTAAGTCAGGAACGGGAGAGACCGCAAAATATTATAACAATGCGCACAGATCGTCCGGCAGATATCCCGACGAACCGGTTGTTGCTGAACCTTCACAAATCCGACTACTTTGTCATGGAGGATGATGCAAAAACAGCCCGAATTGATCATGGAAACCTGATGCATGAACTTTTTGAGCACATCAAAACAGCAAAGGACCTGGAGTATGCTCTTAACCGGTTATTGATAAAAGGTAAAATTTCAGCCGGGCTTGCAGAGAAGATGCAAAAAGAGGCGGGTGAAATGCTCTCGGATCCAAAGGTTCAGGACTGGTTCAGTAAAAAATGGGAGGTAAAAACAGAAGCAGATATCCTCCTGAAGAATAGAAAGATCCGAAGACCGGACAGGGTCATGTTGAAAGATAAGGAAGCCATCGTGGTGGATTATAAATTCGGTGAAGTTGAAGAAGAATCGTACAAATCCCAGATCAGGCAATACATGAAATACCTGGTGGAAATGGGATACACTGAGGTCCGGGGTTATATCTGGTACGGAAGCCTGAAAAAGCAAATAGAGGTATTCTTATGAGCGGCAGAATCTATCCATGGAAGCATGAGAGAAGGTTTAATGCCTACTCCAATTACTTCAAAAAGGAGTTTGGTGAACGAATTCAGAAAGTGAGCATTGATGCAGGATTTACATGCCCCAACAGAGACGGCAGACTGGGATACGGAGGTTGCACCTTCTGTAATAATGAAGCATTTAATCCATCCTATTGCAAAGCCTCCAAACCCGTTGCACAGCAAATCAGGGAAGGAATTGATTTCCATAAAAAACGATACAGAAGAGCAAAAAAATACCTCGCCTACTTTCAGGCTTATTCAAATACTTATGAATCCCTCGATAACCTGAAAAAAATATATAATGAAGCACTCGGCGTCCCCGGAGTTATCGGACTGGTCATTGGAACAAGACCCGATTGCGTCGATCAGGAAAAACTGGATTACCTCGGTGAACTGGCAGGAAAGGTCTTTGTGCTCATTGAATATGGTGTTGAATCGTGTTATAACACCACGCTGGAAAGGGTAAATAGAAAACATACATTTGAACAGAGTGAGAAAGCGATTATTGAAACAGCAAACAGAAATATAAAGGTCGGTGCCCACATCATTTTCGGGTTGCCGGGAGAAACCCGGAAACAGATGCTGAATGAAGCCGAAATACTCTCCCGGTTGCCACTCCATAACGTTAAATTTCGTCAGCTTCAGATCATTAAGGAAACAGAGATGGCCAGGGAATACCATGAAAACCCCGAAATCTTTCATCCCTTTTCATGGGAAGAGTACCTTGATTTCTTCATCCAATTTCTTGAACGACTGAATCCGGAATTTGTGGTTGAACGATTTACCGGAGAAGCACCACCGGGATTGATTGTTGGTCCAAGATGGTTCATGAAACGTACAGACCAGATACTTGCACTCTTTGAAGAGCGACTGGAAGAGCTGGATTCCTGGCAGGGGAAAAAATTTAAGGCAGCTGAATAATGGATAACTTTCTGCAACATATTGCCAATATCGTATACCGGAAATACGAAAAACAGCTTGACAGAATATGTATGGTCTTTCCAAACCGGAGAGCCGGCGTGTTTTTTAGTCAGTACCTCTCCGAAATTACTGAAACACCCATCTGGTCACCGGCATGCAAAACGATTAATGAATTGATGAAGGATCTGTCCAATCTGCAGATTGCTGAAAACCTGGAACTGATATTTGAGCTCTATAAAGTATTCAGAAAAGAGACGGGAACAACCGAAAATTTTGACGATTTTTATTTTTGGGGAGAAATACTCCTGAATGATTTCGATGATATTGATAAATACCTGGTGAATGCAGCAGATCTGTTTCATAATCTTGAAGCATTGAAGGAGATCGAAGACCACTTCTCTTATCTGTCTGAAAGTCAAATCGAGGCTATTAAAACCTTCTGGAAGAACCTGAACCCCACAAAGGATACAAAACACAAAACCGGGTTTATTCAGTTATGGCCCCTCCTGAACCGGATTTATTCGGGTTTTCGATCGGCTCTGCTGGATAAAAGGAGAGGATATGAGGGAATGGCTTACCGGGAAGTGGCGGAAAAAATACTTCAAGACACCCCCTTCGATCTGGAATTCGATATATTTATTATGGTGGGTTTCAATGCATTAAACTCATGTGAAGAGCGATTGTTTGAGTTTTTACACAACCAGGGGATGGGAATTTTCTTCTGGGATTATGATGAGTCTTACCTCCATGATATCCATCATGAAGCGGGATTTTTTATCCGGAAAAACATGAAACGGTTCCCTCAGGCTGAAATGGATTTCTCTTTTTTGCATCTTGAGGGTGATGATAAAACGATGGAAGTTATCGCTGTTCCTACCGATGTGGCACAGGCTGACCTCATCCCCCGGATCCTGGAGAAAATACCTGATGCGGCGAACAATGAACCGGAGAAGACGGCAATTGTTCTTGCTGATGAACAGCTCCTGATGCCCGTCCTCTATTCAATCCCCCCCGAAATTGAAAAGATCAATGTTACAATGGGTTACCCAATAAAAGACACGCCACTCTATAGCCTGGTGATCCACCTGATCGATCTTCAGAAACGCAGGAAGGGTGATGCAGGTAAAAACCTCTTCTTCTATCATAAACCGGTCCTTTCTATCCTCAGTCATCAATACATCCTCAGGCAGAATATCCCGGAGATAAGAGAAATGATCGGGGAGATTATGCGGTGGAACAAAATATTTATAGATGCCTCGGTCTTCAGGGATCATGAACTGCTGAGTATGATCTTTAGAAAAGTAGATACACCGGAACACATGTCAGAGTATCTGATGGGGATTCTTCTTTATCTTTTCCATAAAATTAATCCCGAAGATCAGGATGAGCAGGAAAAACCTGCATTACACCAGGAGTACGTGTTTCACCTCTACCTGGCAATCCAGCAGCTGGGAAACATCATCACGGACGAGGAAGTATCATTGAATCTGGAAACCTATCTTAAGTTACTCGACAAGCTGGTGAAAAACAGGAAAATACCCTTCACCGGTGAACCCCTTGCCGGATTGCAGATCATGGGTATTCTTGAAACCAGAACCCTTGACTTTGAAAACCTGATCCTTCTCTCTCTGAATGAAGGGATCCTGCCCCGTGGACAATCAACCGGTTCTTTTGTTCCCTATAACCTCAGGAAAGGATTCGGATTACCCACCTTCGAACACCAGGATTCTATCTATGCCTACTATTTCTACCGGCTGATCCAACGAGCCAAAAACATAACCTTTATCTATAACAACAACAGCGAAGGGATAAAATCCGGTGAAATGAGTCGATTCCTTACCCAGCTGAAGTTTAATCAGGCAATCAAACCGGTGGAAAAAACAGTTGCATTTGATATTCAGATCGTGAACCCCGGGATCATAACCATCGAAAAGGATGAACGGATCATGAGTGAGATAATGAACTATTCAGGAAATACCGAAGGTTACCCCTATTTGTCACCCAGTGGTTTGAATACCTACCTGGATTGTTCGTTGAGATTTTATTACCGGTATATCGCCGGTTTGAAAGAACCCGATGAGATGTCAGAAGAGATCAACTTCCAGGTTTTCGGTAATATCCTTCATAAAGCCATCAACCGGCTCTACACCCCCTATATTAATCGGTTGCTGGATGCAGAAAGCACAGGACACCTGATGCGGGATCAGAAAAAGATCCATTCCACACTGGAACAGGCAATTATGGAAGAGTTTGGTAAAGCAACGGATAGGGAAAGAACACGGAATTTTGGAGGGAGGAACCTGGTTATTCTGGAGATCCTGAGAAAATACCTTCACCGAATTCTGACAGTAGACAGGAATTTTGTCCCGCTTGAAATTCTTTGCCTTGAAGAAAAGTTTACTACCCGTTTGCATCCGGTATACCAGGGAAAGACGATTGACTTCCGGATTGGAGGGACCATTGACCGGATAGACCAGACGGAAGGTATAGTCAGAATCATTGATTACAAGACGGGAAAAGGAGAATTAAGCTACAGAGGGATGAAAAACCTGTTTCAAAAAGGGGATCCGAAACGGAACAATGCAGTTTTTCAAACCTTCCTTTATGCCCTCCTTGTTTCTGATCAATACTCTGATTACCCGATAATGCCCGGATTATACTTTGCCAGGGAGCTGTATAAGGAACCGTTCAATTGCCGGATCCGTTGCCATGAAACCGGCAGTTCCGATTTTGTGATTGCGGATTTTCATAACCACAGGGATGAGTTCCTGGACTATCTGAAGGATCTGGTGGAGGAGATGGTTGATCCGGCAGTTCCCTTTATGCAGGTTGAGGATGAAGCCGTTTGCAGGTCATGTCCTTATCGGAAAATTTGTCACCGGTAACATTCAATCGGGTTCCACAGGACGTTGATTTTATTATATTTGTATTTGGACAAAGGTTAATATTAATATTTCATGATCCTGGATTACCCCTATTTCAAGGTAGAGATCAAGAATATGAAGTTCTCTTCTGATGAAGGAGTTGTTTTTCCGAAAACTGCGATCGTATCGTTTCTTTTGGCAAATCAAACAGTATCTTCAGTTGAACAGTATGGTTACATTGAAACAGAAGAAATATACCGGATGATTGGCAATAACCAGCCCATTAATCTGGATCAATGTTATATAAAGAATTTTTCCCTCGCTGTTTACAGAACCCTGAATAAACTGGAAAAGAAGGAGTACGTTCCCATCCGGGAATTTTCAGCACATCATTCATTCTTCGATTCCAAAACGGGAACCGATTTTTCGTTTGCTGAGTTTGGGGACGAAAAAATCTGTTTTGACGATACGCAATTTGCCACTGGAATAGTTACATTCCATTCTGCAAGATTTGGACTAGGTGATGTAAGTTTCATCCATGTTTACTTCCGTGATGGAAATATTGATTTTTCCAATTGCCATTTTGGAGGAGGTGACTTCATCTTTAAAAATTCCATGATAAGGGAAGGTGTCAAGGATTTTCAATATGCTGATTTCGGAGAGGGCTCCATTATTTTTACCAATACAGAGTTTGGGGGAGGGGAGACCTCTTTCATCAATGCCAATTTCAACACAGGAAACGTAAGTTTTAAAGTGGCCCGGTTTGGGGATGGGAAAGTTGATTTCCATTATGCAAAGTTTGGAGAGGGGGATATCTCTTTTGAACAGGTTGAATTTGGAAACAGCAGGGTGGATTTCCGAACCGTTGAATTCCACGACGGGAGGGTTAATTTCAACAGGTCAGTTTTCGGTGATGGTGATGTGACCTTTGAGGGTGCAGACATCAGGAATGGGAAATTCAACTTCAAGAAAGTTATTCTGGGGGATGGGATATTCAATTTTGAACTGGCTGAATTTGAAACAGCGGATGTGAATTTTGACCGGACAAATTTCGGCAATGGACCGGTATCGTTTCACAACTCAAAATTCCGGCAGCTGTCGCTTCAATCCTGCCACCTGGATCACTACACCGACCTGCGGGTTGTCCGGTGTGAAGTGATGGACCTTTCGGATACCATTGTCCGCGATATCATCGACCTGAAACCCTATGAATTCGACATCAATATTGATATCCTGAACCTTGCAGGCATGCGGTTGCTGGGAACCATATATATCGACTGGAAAAACAACCGGGTCAAACAGGTCATTTCCGCTCAAACGAATACGAGCAATGCAGAGAAAGCCGAACAGTTCCGGATTTTAAAGGAGAATTTCAACCAGAACGGTCAGTATGGAGATGAGGATAGATCCTATGTGGAATTCAAACGATATGAAGCCCGTTCAAAACGGGAAAATGTGTTGAAAAAGAACCGGTATAACGGGCTTTGGTATTATCCCTGGCACGGATTCAAATGGCTTGTTCTGGATGTGGCCGGACTGTATGCAACTGCTCCTTTGCGGGTACTCATGTCCATGTTGGGCTGGTATGTGCTTTTCAGCCTGATCTATTATGTTCTTTTCCTGGCAGGCGTCTCGGAAATCCATTCCAGTACAGGGTACGAGATAGAACCATTTGCCCGTTCTTTTTATCATAGTGCAATAACCTTCCTGACCATCGGGTATGGAGACCATTTCCCTACAGGAGCAGCCCGTGTCGTCTCTTCCATCGAAGGATTTGCAGGTATGTTCCTGATGGCATACTTTACGGTCTCCCTGGTGCGGAAGATCCTGCGATAAATCCCTCGGGAAACTCTATTTCTATTCTGGACATCTGATGGAATTCCCATATTGAGCCAGCCCTAAGTACTTCTTTTTATCCTGAAAACCGGAACCATGCTCTTTCAGTTTGTTGAAAACTGATATTAATAAATCTTTGTTGTTGTCAGGGTTGAACTCAATAAACCTGTCATTTATAAGATTGTAATTCTCTGAATTGACATTGCAGGTGAGAATAGGCGACCTGCATGTGAAATCAAAAGCTGCAAGATCGATTATTTTTTTCTTGTTGGATTCTGCAGTTTTAAAATGAATTGAAGAATTGGTGATATCATATACGATACTCCATTGTGTATCCTCCTGGCTAACAGCACCTAATATTTTAAAAGCACCAGGAAGTACTGCTTCATAATCCGTACTATCGAGGTATTTAATCAACGAAGCGGCTTTAACAAATCGTTCATTGGAGGTTTTCTCATCTCTAATCGCAAGCTCACCGCCGAAACCCTGAAAGTTTTTGATGTAGTTCAGTGAACTCTTATATCGGTTATTACTGAGGACTGGATATTTAATATCTCCATCATGGTAGAGATGGGTTTTTCCATCAAAGAACTCAATTATTGCCAGATGGCCCTGCTTATCGCAAACAAGGTAATGCAGATTCAAAAAGAGGGGATCAATTTCCAGGGCGTATTCATTCTTGATAATTTCTTCAACCGTTGAGAAATTATCAAGACAAAACTGCACCCATTGAAATTCATTTATTTTACAGGCTGTATCACTATTTGGTGTTTCTCCCCATGAATTGAGCTCTTCGATAACCAGCCCTGTTTCGTTCATTCCGCCTAAAGGAAATTCTTTCCCAAACTGGTTGAATGTGATGCTCCCATATTTTGATATCCAGGATATTTTTTTGTCGAAATCTGTGTATGTTGTCTTGTAAATTCCTCGCTTGTTCAGAAAAATTAATCCGTCGTTAATCGACCAGTCCAGATTTTTCGCCAAAATAATTTGTTTCCCGTTGTTAATGCAAAATGCAGTGCAGGCCTCTGATGGTTCCGTACACACTATAACAAAGGAAAGGATAAAAACGAAGTATCTCATGCTGTTTCTTCCAGGGTATATGCTGTCCATTTTTTTCTTTCATATGTGATGTGAACCATATTGGTTCAATCCAGCTTCCTATCCAGCCAGTGAATAATATTTAACAACAATTTGTAATTCTCTTTTCCATCCTCGCTGTTCATTCCTGCTTTTATCTGTTGCTCTCCCACCAATTGAGCAGAAAACATCGCAGCTTCCCCAAATACTGCAATTCTTCCTCTTCCATATTGCTTAAAAGCCCCCTGAGACCATCCTTTTATATTATATATTGGTGTATTGCTGTTAAAAACCCAGGCTGTGTCCGGCAGTAAATTTACATAACGGTCATTGAATACCAGGATGGGTTCGGCATCAGCCGGTATTCTGAATGCCTGACCGGTAAAGGTTGCAATTTGATCAACACGCTCTGTGGAGTCTCTTCCATTGGTAACCACATTATCGATGAGTGTTTCTTCTTTTCTATTGAAGAACGCAGGACCTCTGTTCAGGGTATCCATTGCAAAACCGTTGGTGAACTCAAATTCAAAGGCCGCGGCGAGCTCCTTTGCTGCACCTGCCATGGGCATATGATCAGCAATGAGAAATAGACTTCCACCTTCAAAAACCCATTGCCTTACCTCCTCGATTTCTGCTTTCGTGAATGCTGATGGAACGGGCAGATACCAGTTTCTTTCATTTTTCTTATTCAATGCATTGGAAATAACAAGGATTTTTCCTTCAGCCAAGTGTTTTTTATCAAAGATACCTTCATATGCCTTAACCTGGTATCCATCTCTTTCCAGAAGGTTTGCAAAGGCTTTATACCGACCCTCTTTTGTATGAAAATTATAATGACCCTCGTCGATATAGATTACAGGACCTATCCCGGATTCATATTCCGGATGATCAATCGGCGGATTGTAATTTTCATCTGCAATTTGCTGTGAATACAACCACCCGGGTACGATAAAAAGAAGGAGAATGATGGATTTTTTCATGATAAATGTTTTTGTGGTTTCATGTGGTTTTAATTGGTTTCAATTGGTTTCAAGTGGTTTCATTACCAATAGATAGACAGAACCGGAAACCAATCCAACCTGGAACAATCTGAAACCAACCATCCTGAATCGACCCCCAAATTCTGCCAAATAACTACTGTATCACATTTTTTCTATTCATCCAGCAGTTTCGGTCTCAATTTTCGGGTACGCTCGACAGACTGTTCCATTCTCCACTTCTCAATCTCCCCGGCATGCCCTGAGATCAAAATATCAGGTACTTTCCAGCCCCTATAGTCTGCCGGTCTTGTATAAACCGGTGGAGCCAGAAGGTTATCCTGGAATGAATCCGTTAGTGCTGAGGTCTCATCAGAGATAACTCCCGGGATCAAACGGACAATAGAGTCGGTGATCACTGCCGCTGCAAGCTCACCACCCGATAGTACAAAATTACCGATCGAGAGTTCAAGGGTGATAAGATGATCACGAACCCGCTGATCTACCCCTTTATAATGACCGCACAACAGGATAATGTTTTCTGCCATTGATAATCTGTTTGCTGTTTTCTGATCGAAAATCTTTCCATCAGGAGAGGTATAAATTACCTCATCATACGTCCTCTTTTTCGTTAATTCCATCCAGAGCTTGTATATGGGCTCAATTTTCATTACCATACCTGCCCCTCCACCAAAGGCATAATCGTCCACACTTTTATACCGGTCACTGGAATAATCCCTGAGATTATGGATGACAATGTCAACCAGTCTTTTCTCTTTTGCCCGCTGGATAATGGAATGACTGAGCGGACCGGTAAAGAGATCGGGTAAGATCGTTATTATATCAATCCTCATCGGTTTATGTCTTAATTCACGAAAATAACGTATTAATTCTAAATTGCGGTAAAAAGTTTGCTATTCGGCTTAGATTGTATATTTTCGTATTTTTGTGTTAGCACCGCTTTCTATGTAGTGGGATGGTTATATCTGGGGTGATCCTGGAGACTACATTGAAAGATGATTCTGTTCAAGATGAACAATTCGGGGACTCGGTAACGGTACCTGAAAATATGAAGAATCCTACAGACAACAGCGAGATGGCTGAAAAGAACTCTATTGCAGGAGATGCAGACAATGCATCCCTGAACCCGGATAATGCAGATAATACTTCTGGCAAACTGGAGGTGGCTGCAAATTCAAACGAGGAAACCCTCCTCAGTGCAGAGGAAGATCACTCTGCGGCTGAACCACATGATACTGACCCCGGAAGTGAGGCTAAAACACCATCCGAACAGACCGGAGATATGGGATCAGAAAAGGATCCCGAACAAAAACCCCACCAGGAAGACCACACCGTAGCTGCCCCAACCGAAAACCTTACCGATTCGCCTCCGGCTGAAAGTACTTTTGCTGAACTACCCGATAAACCGGCGGATAAAGAAGAGGATCAGGAAGTTGCGGATGAAGCGGGTAAAGAAGAGGTCCAGGAAGTTGCGGATGAAG
>CAZTES010000120.1:0-10012 GCA_964612275.1 uncultured Rikenellaceae bacterium | reverse complement strand
AAAATTAACCAAAAATCATCAACCTTTGTAAAAAACGGAATTTCTGGATTTTTATTTGAATGCCGCCCCTTGATTCTGCTTGCCGGGCGTAAAATTGCTCACAGGGTAACTCAAAGGGGCACGCCGTGAGTTAAAAGAAAGACCCGGATCACTCCGGGCCTTAAAAACCACAAATAACCAAACTATGAAAAGGTTTGCACAAAATGTTTGTTAGAGCACAAGTTCTATTCCTTGATAGAAATCAAGGATCTTGGTTTTGAAAATGTAATCATATTTGGCTTGCAGGAGATCTGACATGGCTCTTGTAAGGTTATTCTTTGCCAGGTTATAATCGACAGAATTCACCATCCCGACGTTGAACCGCTCCTCGGTATAAGTAAAGGCTTCCTGATTGGAAAAGACTGATTCCTGCTTGGCATAATAATTTTCGAGCGCTGCACCTGCATTTGCATGAGCTTGCTGGATGGCTTCATAGAGCACTTGTTTAGCAAGATCCAGGTTCAGTTTTGAGTCTTCAAGAGCTACTTTTGCATTGCTGATCCGATTCTGTAAATTCCAGTTATTAAAAATGGGTACTGCAAGATTCAGGCTCAACTGTTTGTATTCAAAATCTGAAATCTGATCCTTGAAGAAATAGGTTTCCACACCCGGCAGGACAGCAAGTTCATTATACCGTGAGTATTCAAGAAAATTCAACGTTAAGCTTGGGCTCCGCGCCCCTCTGGCAATGGACAACCCTTCCTGTTGACTTTTTAACCCGAATTCTGCACTTTTTACATAGGGCATGAACAGTTCTGCTTCAGCATAAATGGATTCAGGAGAAACCAGAACAAGTTTTTCATCAATCACAAGCACCTGGGGAATTTCGATTTCAAACGATCCAATTGTATCAAGGTTAAGCAATTGAACAAGAGTCAGTATTGAAATTTTCAGGTTGTTCTTAGCATTAATGGCATTTGATCTCTCCAAAGCCTCCTGGGCTTGCATCTCCAGTAAACTTCCCTTTGCTTCATTTCCAACTTCCACCAGCTTTGCGGCCCGCTCTACCTGTAATCTTGTCACTTCATGTTGTTCCTCAGCCAGGGTCAGCAACTCCTGGTTGAGCAGAATCTGCAGAAACGCAGCAGCAATATTGAGCGTTATCTCATCCTTAATTCCCTCAACACTTTCAAGGCTTGACATGACATTGTACTTGTTCTGCTGGATGGTGTTGAGTTTTTGCAGTCCATTAAATAATTCAACGCTTGCCCGAACCCCAAAATTGAAATCCAGGTAGTTCTGGTCAACATAAGCCAACTCATCGTAACTGAAGGTTTTACCCCAGTTGTAGGATACATTGGAGAACCCATTGAGTGAAGGCAAAAGCTGAAGCTTGGAATTCAGGTGGTTCTGCTGATTGGTTTTGGCGTTCAATTGTTCCCGCTTCAACCGGATATTATTCTCCAGGGCGTAGGAAATGCAATCATTCAACGACCATCTGTTTTCCTGTCCGTTCAGGGTAAAAAGTATGGAAATAGCAAAAAATAAACTCACTACCGGTGATTTTCTCTTCATAATAAACAGTTTGATGAATGCCTTCGATTAACCGGTTAAACCTTTTTCTTTTGTCTGTACAATACCTGAATAAACCTGGCTTCTTCGAGAGGTGTATAAATCTGGATCAGTTCCCAATCTTTATCGTAGGAATTAATGGCATTTTTTAACCTTGTAATTCTGGCAAGGGAACGTGACACCTCATCGTTTCCATTCGAAAATTCATCTTCCACATCCCATGGAAAAGATACCACACGGAACTTAAAGTTGATCCTTTCCTGTCCAACCTTCAGCAAAATTTCAGCACTCTCTTTTTCCTCGAAATGCGGTATGGGGACACAAAGTTCTTTCATAACGACACCTTCTTTTTTTATTAATAATGATGACCTCCGGGTGTTCCCGGGTAAGATAATCCCTGCTACAATACCTGCTTGATGTTCTCGGTAACGATATGTCCATCGAAGAGTTGAACGATCCGGTGTGCATATTCGGCATCAGTGGGTGAGTGGGTTACCATCACAATGGTTGTACCATCTTTGTTTAACTCGGTCAACAGGTTCATTACTTCCTCTCCGTTTGCGGAATCCAGGTTACCGGTCGGCTCGTCTGCAAGGATCAGCATGGGCCTGGTAACAACAGCACGGGCAATTGCCACTCTCTGTTGCTGCCCACCGGAAAGTTGCTGCGGAAAGTGCTTTTTACGGTGAACGATCTTCATCCTTTCGAGCACTTCATCCACTTTTTTGCGTCTCTCAGAGCCGGAAACCTTCATATAAAGCAGAGGCAATTCCACATTCTCATAAACAGTCAGTTCATCGATCAGGTTAAAGCTCTGAAAAACAAATCCAATACTCCCCTTTCGCAGGTTCGTGCGGTTTCTTTCGGAGTATTTCGCAACCTCCTTTTCGCTGAAAAAGAGCTCCCCGCTGGTCGGATTATCAAGAAGGCCCAGGATATTCAGCAAGGTCGATTTTCCACATCCGGAAGGCCCCATTATGGCTACAAATTCGCCATTGGTAATCTCCATCGAAACTTTGTTCAATGCAGTCGTTTCCACTTCATCTGTTCTGAAGATTTTTGTCAGATCAACTGTTTTAATCATAGTATTAAATTTTAGTTAAAAAATAATGTTCGAATATTTATCAGGTTATTTAAATATCAACTTATCTACATCGCCAAAATTATCATAACTTGAGACGACCACTTTTTCTCCGGGTTCGAGCCCTTCCAGCACTTCATAATACCTCGGGTTCTGGCTTCCCAGTGTGATGTTTCGCTTTTCAGCAAAATTGCCGGAAGGATCCACAACATATACCCACTGTCCGCCAGTGCTCTGGTAGTATCCCCCGCGCGGTATCAGGATTGCAGTTTTTGGCCTGCCAAGCTCCAACCGTATGCGGCTGGTTTGTCCAATCCGTATCCGTTCGGGAACAGAATCCACAAACTCCATGTCAACGGCAAACCGTCCGTTGGCAACTTCGGGATATACTTTGGTAATAACACCTTTGAAAGAGCTTCCGGAGAAATCACAATCGCCGTAAAGCCCCTTGGATACATTGGAAATAAAATATTCATCAATTTCAACCCGCAACTTGTAGGAATCCAGAATATTGACCTGTCCAAACCGAAGTCCCATGCTAATCACCTGACCTACTTCAAGATTCAGGTTTGCTAACTCTCCGGAAACCGGAGCCCGGTAATTCAACCCTTCAAGTCTCCGGGTCACAATCTCCAGGTTCTGTTCCATCCGTTGCACCGAACTTTCAAGGGATTCGACCTGAACACTTCGAAATATTGAATCCTGTTTCAAATTCTCTTTCAACAATTCAAGTTGTTGAAGGGATAGTTCATATTGTTCTCTCGAAATCTTAAACTCCTCCTCCGATATATGATTCCCCTCGAATAGAATTTTATTGTTATTAAAAGCTCTTTTCTGCTGTAAGATATCGGTCTGTAACTCGAGCAGCCTGCTTCTTGAATTCAGGGTCTGCTGCTCCATCAACAAACGGGCCTGCCTTAATTCATTGGATATTCTGGATACCTGTGCTTCATAATTGGAAATCTCGAGGATCAGACTTGTATTGCTTAATTTGACAATAATGTCCCCCTTTTTTACAAAATTCCCTTCCTCTATCACGATGTCCTCAACACGGCTCCCACCCTCCATCGACGATAGATAAATCGTTTGGATTGGTTCGACTGCACCCGTTACGGCAATGTAATTCTTGTAAAGATCCTCCGTAATCTCCTCAATGGTTACCTTATCCTTCTCAACATTTAACTTGGAACTCTTATCTCCGAAAATAATGAAATAAAGCAAAGCAAGAAAAACTATTCCAGCTAATGAAATCCAAATAATCCGTTTGGTAACTTTGTGTTTCTTTTCAATAGGTCGATCCATTCTGTAATGCTATTGGTTTGTTTTGGTGAAGAAATGCATTTATTATGCCAAATCAATCTAAATTCTCATAATCAATAACTTATCAGTTATCATGGAATCCTTTTAGAAACAAAAGTGTTCGAATTCGAAACAAAAATAGTACGAATTCGAACAATTAAAAAAATTTGTAAATTTGCAATGAATTTTCTGCTATATGTATAAGTAACCCGATAAGCTATCTAATTCTATTCATTTTTAAACTCTTAATATCAACCATGAGCAAACAGGAAGGACGAATACTGGCAATTGATGATAACGAAGACATTCTTTTTGCCTTAAAATTATTGCTTAAACCTCATGTTGAGGTGATCGATACAATCAATGACCCCAAGGAAATTCCGGATTATGTAAGTACCGGGAATTACGATGTGATCTTGCTGGATATGAATTTCACAAAAGATGCCATCAGTGGTCAGGAAGGATTCGACTGGTTAGCCAAAATTTTAGAGCTCGATCCCTCGTCGGTCGTGGTATTTATTACAGCATATGGAGATGCAGAAAAAGCGGTTAAAGCCATTAAAGCAGGAGCTACAGACTTCATTTTAAAACCCTGGCAGAATGAAAAATTGCTGGCAACTGTTTCCTCCTCCATCAAACTCAGAAGATCCCGGAAAGAGACAGAGAGCCTGAGGAATAAACAGAAAGAGATCAGCGCCGTACTGGATCAGCCATTCCATGAATTCATCGGCAATTCAGCTGAAATGAAATCCGTTTTTGCCACGATAAAGAAAGTCGCTCAAACCGATGCTAACGTGCTTATCCTGGGCGAAAATGGAACAGGCAAAGAACTGGTGGCCAGGGCGCTTCATAGGAATTCGCTCCGGAAAGATGAAATTTTTATAAGTGTTGATCTTGGATCAATAAGCGAAACCCTGTTTGAAAGTGAACTTTTCGGGCATGAAAAAGGAGCATTTACCGATGCAAAAAAAGAAAAGTCGGGACGGTTTGAAATCGCTTCCGGGGGGACACTCTTTCTTGATGAAATCGGAAACCTATCCCTCCCGTTACAAACAAAATTATTAACCGTAATTGAAAGGAAGGAAGTCATTCGCGTTGGTTCAAATACTCCCAGATCAGTAAATGTCCGACTGATTTGCGCCACCAACAACAACATCCATCAAATGGTGGATGAAAGCTATTTCAGACAGGACCTGTTATACCGGATTAATACCGTTGAGATCCACCTCCCTCCCCTCAGAGAAAGAACCGGTGATATCCCCCTGCTGACAGACCATTTCTTAAAAAACTATGCTAAAAAATATAAAAAGTCTATTCGCGGGATAAGTGCCGGAGCATTAAAAACCTTGACTCAATATCACTGGCCGGGTAATGTCCGTGAACTGCAACATGCAATCGAACGGGCGATCATTATGAGTGATTCCGATATATTGCAACCCGATGATTTCATTTTGTCACCACAAGCAAAGAAAATGACTGACATTGAGATCGATACATATAACCTGGATGAAATAGAAAGGTCAATCATTGAAAAAGTGCTGAAACACCACCAGGGGAATATCACCCAGGCAGCGGTTGATCTTGGATTAACAAGAACATCATTATACAGAAGGATGGAAAAATATGATCTATAAAAAATTCAAAGTAGTTGCTATCTTCAGGATATTGTTGCTGGCAGCAACCATATTCCTCTTCTTCTTTTCACTAACGACCAGATATCATATTACTTCTGTTATTGTTGCAGCAATCATTGTATACGAAATCTATTCATTGATTCGATTCGTCGACAAAACCAACCGGGATCTTGCCAGTTTTCTTGAATCCATTCGATTTTCGGAATTTACCCGTTCCTTTCAGGTGGAAGGTATGGGATCTTCTTTTGACGAACTGAATAAAGCATTCAATGCAGTGATAAAAGATTTTCAAACGGTACGATCTGAAAAAGAAGAACATTATCATTACCTGCAGAGCATCGTTCAGAATATCGATGTCAGTATCATTGCCTATCAGAAGAACGGTAATGTGGAGATGATCAACAAAGCCGCAAAAAGACTATTCCAGATAAACAACCTTAAAAATGTAACAGCACTGGAACCTCTAAGCAGTGAATTGGTTCAAACCCTGCTGAACATTAAACCCGGAGAAAATCCCCTGGTGAAGGTTCAGGATGAAGACGATATATTGCAGCTTGCAATTAATGCATCCGAGTTCAAGATACATGATAAACTCATCATCCTTGCCACGATAAAAAACATTCAAAGCGTTTTGGAAGAGCAGGAGACAGAAGCCTGGCAAAAATTGATCCGTGTCCTTACACACGAGATCATGAATTCCATTACTCCCATAGCTTCTCTCTCTTCCACACTGGATATCATGCTCAAAGGAATATCAAATGAGAATCAAAACAGCTCTATCAAGATGGATTTGGCAACTGTTGATGAAATCCAACAGGCACTGCAGACCATTAACAAAAGAAGTACCGGATTGTTGCACTTTGTAAATACCTACCGGAACCTTACAAGAATTCCAAAACCCAATTTCAAAATCACGAAAGTAAAAGATCTATTTAAAAATATCCTTCTGCTGATGGATGAAGAGATCAAGCGAATAGGGATTGCTTTTGACGTGAGCATTGAACCGGAAGATCTGGAAGTTTCTGCCGATGAGGAGCTAATAGAACAGGTACTGATCAACCTCATTAAAAACTCCATCCATGCATTGGAAGGACGAAAAGAAGGCCGGATAATAATGAAAGCCATACTCAACAAGAGAGGGCGTGTTATTATGCAGGTAATTGACAACGGGCAGGGTATCATCAAAGAGGTGCTGGATAAAATCTTCATCCCGTTTTTTACCACCAAACAAAGGGGCTCCGGTATTGGTTTAAGCCTTTCCCGGCAGATTTTACGACTCCATGGCGGTACAATTTCCGCTCACTCAGAACCGGAAAAAGAAACCGTGTTTACACTGACCTTCTAATATCGATTCAACCACCTGTACCTTCTGGCATTCGAGCCAAATTTCACAGCAGCCATAAACTCATGAGTACCAAAACTGTGCTTTCGTATACTGCTGAGTGAATAATCAAAAGCATATCCAATAAAATACTGGTCAACCTTTACCCCTCCCATAATGATTATTGCATCACTGGTCCTGTAGGAGAGCCCTAACCAGTAATCCTCCTTGTAAAAGGTTTTGAGACTGATGTCAACCTGAAAGCTGCTCAGGTAATCGGATGTCTTTAAGAGAACGGATGGCTGCAACGCAAAATCAATATTCAGATCAAACATATATCCCCCGGTTAAATAATAATGCCGCATCGTCCGGTAGTCCGAAGCACCGTTCTTACCAAGCTTAAGAGACGCCCTGAAAAGCTGGGTGGCAGAAAAACCGGCATAATAATCCACCGTGGTATAATATACCCCAAAATTGGCATCGGGTATATAGAGTACTTTGTCGTATTCAAGCAGCAGGGGATCATCAGCATCATATGTCCTGATCTGGTCCTCATCAATCTTGAATTGGAAAAAATCCGCCGATAGTCCAAAGGATAATTGAGCATTATTGGTTGACTTCAATGGTATATGATATGCATAAGCCAGTTGAAATCCAGTCCGGTCAATGATCCCATTCCTGTCATTATAAACATGTCCTCCAAGACCAACCCTTCCCCCACGGGTTGGCCGTCTTACCTTATTGCGAACTGAAGTGGATTTTAAAATGTAACTGGTCTTTAAAATCCGGGTCTGGAAACTGAGGGAATGCGTCATCGGAGCATCACTGAATCCGAGCCACTGTTCCCTGGCGGTAAGGTTTATTGCGGTATATCCGTCATTCCCTGCCAAAGCCGGATTGATGAGAAACCCGTTCATCATATACTGGCTGTAAAGAGGCATTTGCTGGGAATAACCTGTCTCAGTAATAAACCAGAGAAGAAGGGGTAAGAGATATACGATTTGTCGTCTTTTCATGAACCTGCGGCTAAAATTTATTCCAACATCAATAAATTATCGTGATATTACCGGTTATTGGTTTTGAACCATTCCCCAGATCAATTACATAATGATAGGAATCCATCGGCAGCTCCCTGCCATTCAATGTACCATCCCATGGATTTGTATATCCATTCTTCGAACTAAATACCAGTTTGCCCCAACGGGTAAAGATCTCAACGGAAGCTTTTGGATAAAGCTCGATGAACGGAATCCTCCAGACATCATTGTATCCGTCACCATTTGGAGTAATTACCGTCGGAATCATATTTCGCTTGAGACAGGATGATCCATCGTATGCTACTTCCACACTGTCCACCTTTACACAAAGATGGGCATCGGTAACAATCACGGTATAGGTGCCATCCGTTATTCCTACCAAATCCATGGTGGTTGATAAAGCTGAATCAGACCAGAGATAAGTATAGGGTCCGGTACCACCAGTTACATTCAGGTAAATCGCTCCATCAGCAACACCCGGACAACTTGCCTCGGTTACCTCAGCATTGATCTCAATGGGCAACGGCTCAATCACGGTGAATTCTTCAGTAACCTCACAGCCTATTGCATCTGTAATGGTAACATTGTAATCATCTCCAGACAGATTAATAGCAGTAGAACCCGTTTGTCCATCTGACCAGAGATAGGTCAATGGAGCAATCCCTCCGGTGACTGTTATGCTAATCTCTCCATCGGCACTACCGGGACAGGTAACATCGGTTATTACCGAAGAGACAGTCCATGCAACAGGTTCAGTAACGGGTATGCTGGCATTCACAATACAACCGTTTTCATCTGTAACTGTTACATCGTATGTCCCGGCAGTTAATCCAACCTGGTCTTCTGCAGTTGCACTCAATCCGGAGCCGTCAGTAGTAGTCCAGTTAAAGGTATATGGTACTGTTCCTCCCGTTACGGTTATGTCAATTTCCCCATCACTGCCTCCATTGCACAGGTTATCTGTTACCACATCCGTTACACCCAGTGCAGAAGCAGGTTCTGTAATGGTGACCGGGACATCAGAAGTACACCCGGGAGCATCCTGTACAGTAATAAAATAGCTGCCTGCTGCAAGTCCGGTGAATGTACCTGATGATTGGTATGCACCTCCATCAAGACTGTACTCGTAGGGTGAAATGCCACCGGTGGCACTAACGGTTACACTACCGGTGGAATTTCCAAAGCAATCCACATCAGTCTGGCTGTCAATCGATCCGGTTGGCGGTATATTAACCGTCATTGTAATTGCAGAACTCAACACGGAACAACCGGTTGCACTGTTCAACACATCAACATAAACTGAATCTCCATCATTCAGGGTTGTTGTGGTATAATTATCCAATGCACCCGGGCCCTGTACGCTGACACCCTGTACGAAGAATTCATAGGTATCACCACCACCGGCGGTAAAGGTTACACTTTCACCGGTGCAAATGCTATTGTCTGCATCGCTGCTGGTTAATGTAGCTACAGGAAGGTTATTTGCGGTTACTGCCAACACGCTTGGATTAATACTTGTTCCATGTGCATTCACACCAACTACCGTAACATTGCTACTGGTAGCAGTCAGGTCATAATCTACAACAATCACAGTATCGGTTGCAGAGCCAATGATCATTGCTCCTGTCGGTACGGTCCATGAATAGGAATCAGCTCTTGCCACAGCATTGATCGTATAGGTTACACCAGTCTGACCCTGACATACCGGATCATCACTGGCAGTTATCGGACCGGGATCTGCCGGAATAGAATTCACAGTTACTGTGAAGCTGCATTGGGCAGTGTTGCCACATTCATCAGTGATCGTCCACTTAATGGTTGTGCCATCAGTGATTTGAGCTCCTGCCAGTGTGGACGCACCATTGAAATCGTTGATAATAGAGGCTACTGCACAATTGTCGGTAGCAGAAACAGGATCGAATTCAGTTCCTGCTACAGTATAATAAATTTCTCCAGCATCAGGATCCACTGTTGGATTTGCAATACAGGTAATAACAGGTAGTTCAGTATCATCGATCACTATATCCTGTACATAATTTACTGTATTGCCACAGTCATCGGCTATCTGGTAGGTCCGGGTTACCGTCTC
>CAZTES010000119.1:7939-10018 GCA_964612275.1 uncultured Rikenellaceae bacterium | reverse complement strand
CTTCAGCCCGGTCCTCCCCGGATATCCCGTTCAATTGCCATTTCCCGGCGATACAGGTTTTGTAACCTGCATCTTTCATAACATTGGCAAACGTTACTTCATTCGGATTGAGGTAACCGAACTTTTCATAATTCCGGTAATTGTAACGACCCGTCATGATCTTAACGCGGGATGGGGTGCACAGGGGCTGGGAAAAACAGCGGGTAAACCGGATCCCTTCCTGTGCAAGCTCATCCAGGACCGGTGTATGATAGGAGAGGCTGCCGTTCGATGACAGGCATTCGTAGCCCATATCGTCCGCCATGACGAGAATAACATTTGGCCTTCGTTCCGATTTTAGCAGGGAACAGGTGTAAGAAATGGATGTCATCAGGAAAAATATTCCCAGGAGCTTCAACCAGTTTTTGTTTTTAAACAGGTACCATTTCTTTGTATTCTTCCTTGTCCACTTCATCATTCCCGTTAATCATATTTTAGCGGCACCGGGCCACTTCTCAATCTACTTCGGTTTCAGTCAGTCCTTGTGATGAAATAGGTCTTACCCGGTTCAGTCTCAAACTCAAATAAACCATCTCCGGCTATTCGCATTCTGACTGGTTCTTCTCCAATTTTAACTACAAATTTACCGTCTCCTTGCACTACACACTTATTCCCAAGGAATGAATGGATAGTAGCATTTTTCAGTTTCCCATCTTCCCACGCCAAATCAATTTCAAATCCACCCCGGGTACGCAGTCCTCTTACCTTTCCATTTTTCCAGTTTTGTGGTATCGCAGGCAGCAAATGTAATCTTTGCTCGTGTGATTGTACAATCATTTCACCAATAGCAGCACTCATTCCTAATGATCCGTCAACCTGGAGAGCGTGGGAGCATATGCTGAACAGATTGGGCAAGCAGTAATGTCCAATATAATAAGAAAAGTTGTCCATTGCTTTCTCCGGTTCCATCAGCCTTGCCCAGCAAGCCATTTTCCAGGCAGAAGCCCAGCCATTGCCTTCCAATCCTCTTTGATCCAGCACAACTTTCGATGCTTCTGCAAGTTCAGGTGTTCTTAGCAGAGATATAACATTTCCCGGGAATAATCCATAAAGGTTTGAGATGTGCCTGTGGCTCTTCTCTTTCTGAGGCCAATCTTCCAGCCACTCCTGCAGATTGCCTTCTGCTCCAATCTGCATTGGGGCGAGCTTTTCCCTGGTAACCAGCAACGTATCCCGGAAGGCAGGATCAATTTCCAAAATCTCAGCAGCACGGGCAAGATAGCCAAACAAGTCATACAATATTTGCATATCAATGGTTGATCCTGCACAAATTGTTGTGCCGGGACTCATCCACCCCGTTACCTCATCGAAAAACCGGTCGTTACCGGGTCGGCCAGGAAAATTCTCAGGGGAAGTGGAGGGGCTGGTTACCAGCCAACCATATTTCGGATGCACAACAAGAAAATCAAGAAAGAAGCGGGCATTGCTTTTCATAACCGGGAATACTTTCCTTAAAAAATCTATATCCCCGGTATACAGATAATGTTCCCATAAGTGTGTACAAAGCCATGCCCCACCCGTAGTGAAAGTACCCCAGTCAGGTCCATCCATTGGTGCAGCCACACGCCATATATCTGTATTCTGATGAAATACCCATCCCCTTGCACCATAATGTTCCCTGGCCACCCCTTTTCCCTGGTCCGTTAGTTCACCAATCATTTTAAAGAGTGGCAGTGCACATTCACTAAGGTTTCCTACCTCAGCAGGCCAGTAATTCATCTCGGTGTTAATATTTGTGGTATATTTTGAATCCCAGGAGGGATTCATATCTTCATTCCAGATCCCTTGCAGGTTTGCGGGTTGTGTGCCGGGGCGCGAAGAAGATATGAGCAGGTACCTTCCAACCTGAAAACACAAAGCTGACAGGTTCGGATCATTCTGACCGTTAAAGTTTTTCAGCCGATCATCGGTCGGAAGAAAAGAATTATCCAGGGATCCTAAATCAAGAGAAACTCTTCGGAAAAGTTGCTGATGTTCCCTGACATGGTCATTTCTAATTTTCTGATATGATTTCCCATCCAACTTACTGAATACTGTATC
>CAZTES010000119.1:2311-7839 GCA_964612275.1 uncultured Rikenellaceae bacterium | reverse complement strand
GGTCATTTCTAATTTTCTGATATGATTTCCCATCCAACTTACTGAATACTGTATCTACTCTTTCAAAAGGATTGCCACGAACATCCTTATAGTTCTCAAAATTAGTGGCAGCTGCAAGCAAAATGGTTACTGCATCTGCATTTTTAATGACCAGGTCCCGCTCACCGACCTTAATTGTACCTTCTTCAGGAACTGCCTTAAGTCTTGCGACATACCTTAGTTTTCCTTCAACTCCCAGGTAGTCAGCCGATTTGCCTGTCAGTATTAATCCATCCTCACCAAAAGAGTCCATTTTAAAGTAATCTGTGGCATAATTTGAATGTGCCTGGTTACGGACACCTCTCAGGTTGACTGTAAAAGAAAGACTACTATTTTTATCGGCTTCCAGACGAATAATTAAAGCCTGGTCCACGGGTGAAGAGAAAACCTCCCTGGTAAACCGGACTCCGTTTTGTGTATATTCAACCCTGGCTATTGCTTTATCAAGGTCTAGCGACTGAATATATTCTTCAACCTCACCTTCAGAATGAAATTTCAATATAATATCCCCCATGGATTGATATTTCATCTGCTCCACCGGGTAACCCATCAGGTATCTGCCAAAAAGGTTGTGTGCTTTTATATATTCGCCCTTAAAAATCAGATCCTGAATTTCCGGGAGGTGTTTATATCCGCCGGGCCTTGTCTGAGAATAAGGGCCTCCAGACCAGTAAGTATCTTCGTTGAACTGGATCCGCTCTTCATCTGTTTTCCCGAAAACCATAGCTCCGAGCCTGCCATTCCCAACCGGAAGTGCTTCATCCCATTTGGCAGCAGGATGGAGATACCATAAACAGGTTGTGGGATCAATATCTGAGGAAAGTACTGGAAAATCAGTTGGTTCCTCTTTACACGAAAGGATAAGGCAGAAAAAAATTATACACTTGAAAGGGTTGCTATTTTTCTTTATTATATGCACCTGATAATCATTTCGATTCCCAAAGGTTGTTTTCCGGATTCACATCCGGTATTCTGTTGTTGCCCAATTCGATTCTCTTAATCCGCTTATCAGTGTCCAGATGGAAACTGGTTATTCATCGATTGTTTCAAGATCTGTGTTTCGTTCAATCTTTCTTATATTGACATTCATTGTTTGTAGCCGCTTATAATGCCCTTCCATTCTATCCAGGAAGTTTTCGAAATTTTTGTTTCTCTTCGGTGTCCATCCGATCTCAGCCAGTGCACAAGCTCTCGGGTAGACCATGTATTCGACATGTTCGGGAGTTTCCATATACTCCGTCCACACATTGCCCTGGGTTCCGAGAATAAATTTCGCCTCCTCTTCAGTCAGCCCTTCGGGCACCGGTTCATAGGAATAGACGGTATCCAGCGACAGGTATCCTCCGATGGCAAGGGGTTCAGTTTCCCGGTCTCCCTGGTAATAATCGAGGTAGCAATGGGATGTGGGGGTCATGATGACATCATGATGTTCCTTTGCTGCAGCAATTCCCCCTTCGGTTCCCCTCCAGGACATGACCGTTGCTTCCGGTGCCAATCCTCCTTCCAGGATCTCATCCCAGCCGATCAGTTTCCGGTCATGAGCAATCAGGAACTCTTCTATCCGTCTGATAAAATAACTCTGGAGTTCATGTTCATCCGCCAATCCTTCCTCTTTGATCCTTGCCTGGCATTTTTCGCATTCTTCCCAACGAACCTTGGGACATTCATCACCACCGATATGGATATATTGACCTGGGAACAGTTCGATAACTTCAAGAAGAACATTTTCGAGGAATTCAAAGGTCTGTTCATTTCCTGCACAAAAGACTTCACCGTATACTCCCCATCTCGTTGCCACTTCATATGGTCCACCGGTACACCCGAGTTCAGGGTAAGCTGCCAGTGCAGCCTGGGAATGACCCGGCATTTCAATCTCAGGAATGACGGTGATGTAATGCTGAGCTGCATATTCTACAACCTCTTTGATCTCTTCCTGGGTATAGAATCCACCGTAGCGCTCCCCATCATATTCTTGTGGTCGCTGACGCGCGTGACCCACCAGGGTTTCATCACGATATGCGCCTACCTCCGTTAATTTCGGATATTTATTGATCTCGATTCGCCATCCCTGGTCTTCCGTCAGATGCCAGTGAAAATAGTTCATCTTGTGAAGAGCCATCAGGTCGATGTATCGCTTAATAAACGATGCCGGGAAAAAATGACGACCTACATCGAGGTGTAATCCCCGGTAGGGAAACCGTGGCTTATCCAGGATCTCAACACAGGGTGCTATCCATTCCACTCCTTCCACGGTATTTTCCATTTCAACTTGCTCGGGAAGCAGTTGCCGCAGGGTCTGGATTCCATAAAAAACTCCGGCCGGTGCTCTTCCGGTAATCAGTACTGATTTGGATTCAACGGAAAGGGAATACCCTTCATCATGTTCGATGGTTTCCGGATCCAGAAGAAGGGTAATGGAATAGTTGCTCCTTTTCCCCATGTCCGTTTCAGACACTTCCAGGGCATAACCCGTAGCAGGTCCGATCAGCTCCGACAGGAATAGAGCAATGGATTGCAGTTCCTCATTACCCGCTGCATAGAGGATCTTCGTTTCCGGACCAAGAATAAAGTTCCCTGCATACTGTTCAACTTTCTCCGGTAACGGGACAAGATTCAGGGTTTGGTCTTCTATCGGCATTTTTTGTGTGCAATGATTAAACATACCGATTAGCAGCAAACTGATCGACAGTAATAATGTTTTTTTCATTCGCTCCATGATTTGTATTTTTGTGATTTCGTAACGGTTTTTAAAAGTAATAAATTCGTTGCAACAATTGGGAAAAATATTGATTTATGCCGGGCTGATCAGCAAATTCAAATCCTGAACTCCTCCCCCTGGTCCTTCAAATTTTCCCCCTTTGCATATTGGCAGGCTCCAGTGGGGGCTATTATAAAGACGCCATCATGGCGTCTCTACAAGGGATAAAATTCCAATGCGTTATCGCTTCATTACAGGGGGTGTATCAATTTATTAACGAAGCCGTTGTATATTAACAGGCATAGCACTTACCTGACTTAACTTACTGGTTATTAAAAGGATAGAAATTTTTCTGAACGTTTGGTAAATCTTCGGTCCATGCAACAATTTCCTTTTGTCTAACATCGAAGTTGGCCCGTTATCGTTGGATCAAACCAAACCCAGGGCTTCCCCCTGACGATAAATGTCAGGGTTTGCCCTGGGCTACCAATATGACGCTCTTACGGAGCTAAATAATTATAAATCAGACATTAAGAGAGATCGTTATAATGTAATCTTTAATAGCCCAACGGGTTAACAAATAACTTATATACTTCTCTCACCGAGCACCGGGTCGAAGACCCTGACCAACGCCAGGAGCGTTCCGGTTCATGTAACGATTTCCCTTTGATGAATTTTTCAATTGAACCGGTTAGTCGGGATTGCCATTCATTCTAAAGACATACCGCCCCTAGCGGGGCTTAAAGAAGTACTCCCCGATATGGTTTTTTCTACTACTGAACATATTTCCAACTTCCAAAAGGCACGGTTCCCGGTTTAACTTTGGCTATAACATTTTTCAAATTCACAATCCGAAATCCGAAATTTCCCGACTCTTTGCCTTTATTCGTCAGACGAACGGAAGTCGTCTGACGAAGTTCTCACGTCTCCTGATCCGATCTTTAAGAATTCACTGCGTATTTTTATAATTCCCAAATGTTATTCTCAGGGTTGACATCCGGGATACTGCTATTCCCCAATTCAATTCGCTTCAGTTTCTTACTGGAATCGAGATGAAATTCAGCCTTTCTGTTTTGATCTTTCCATATGCCAACGGTTTCATAAATTTCCTGCACGGAATCATCTTCAAAAATTGCTTTAATGGCAACCGGAACAGGCTGATTTCCAACCATCTCCACAACAATATCAATCTCATTCTTTGTTTGAACATCGTTGATACCAAGATCGGGATATCCAAATTCGAAATACCAGGGATTCCAGTACCATGACAGGTTCTCCCCTGCCAGGTCATTCATCGTAAAAAAGAAATCATAGGGCATTGGGTGCTTCCCGTTCCACCGCTGAATATATGTTTTAAACGCATCTTTTACCCCTGAGGAATCAAGGTATTCCAGTAGAAATTTATTTGCCTGGGAAGGTTTGGCATAGTAATGAATCGTCATTCCCATCTGGTTAAGGAAGGTAGAAGGCACCATCAAAGGAGTGTTTAAAAGTGTTGCTCCTGTATTACTGTATGTCCGGGTATTATTCAAGGCAGTCTGAGAAGCATCAAATCCCTGATCGTGTGCAACATATTCACCGAAAAGAGAAGCCCATCCTTCATCCATCCAGGCATATTTTCGCTCATTGATCCCCATAAAAAATGGGAAATAGGTATGCCCTATTTCATGCGCCGTTACTTCAACGATAATTCCTCCTATTGGAAATATATTATTATTTGCCATCATGGGAAATTCCATGCCGCCCTGGAAGGAGCCGTTAAACGTTGTGTGTTTGGAATAGGGAAAGGGAACTCCCGGGAATGTTGTTGAGAAGTAGTCAATTGAAATCCTGGCAATTTCACATACTCCAGCAAAATTGCTTGCATCCTCCGGGTAGACTGCGCTGATCCAGGAGCGTCTACCGGAAGCTTTATCCACAACCAGGCTTGTTGCATCCCACAGATAATGATCACTGGTAGCCCAGGCAAAATCAGGAACATGTTTTGCACTGAACAGCCATGTCTGCTGTTTACCGGTTCCGGATAATTTCCCTGTTTCAAGATCGTCCGGTTGAATGATGTGAATGATCTCATCCGAAGATCTGGATTCCGTTATTCTTTTCAGAATCTTTTTATCCAGCAGGTCGGTTTCATTTTTCAAATCCCCTGTTGCCCAGACAAAATATGAATCGGGCAGAGTAATTTCCACTTCATAATCTGCAAAATCATTGTATGTTTCCTGTATCCCGGTGTAACTATTCATGTCCCAGCCATCAATATCATCGTAAACTGCAAGCTGGGGATACCAGTATCCCACAAAAAACGTGGTGGAATCATGAGCTCCGGTTCTCATTCCCATTCTCCAGGCAAGCGTATAATTCCATTCTATCTGCAGGTCTATCTTACCACCTCCGGGAATGGGTGTTTTGGGGATCACATACATGTTTGTACCGAAATAACCGTACCGGCGGCTGGGCTGAGAAAGGTTGACCGTATCTCCATCAACAATCAATTCCGATATTTCCACACCATCATGGATCAGGGCAGATCCAAGGGACATATCCCTAGCGGATCCTTTCCGGTAGATATTCTGTAATACTTTAATTACCACAAACCTGAGTGTATCGGGGCTGTTGTTCTGAAAAGAGATCTCTTCTTCACCAAACAGGGTGAGTGTTGCAGGATCTACTTTTGCTCTTATCCTGTACTGAGCATTATTCTGCCAGTACTCCGAACCTGGATTTCCATCATAGGATCGGGTTCCGTTTTCATATGCCCTTACAAATTCACGGGGCATAAACAGTTGTTCAT
>CAZTES010000119.1:0-2211 GCA_964612275.1 uncultured Rikenellaceae bacterium | reverse complement strand
CCCCGGCAATCCGGTACCGCATACTACTCCAACCGAGGCAAAATCGCTGTCAGAGCGGGGATATATGAAATAGATGCCGAGGTCATCGCCTTTCCACTGTTTTTCTCCAATCCGGATCTTCCCATTCGCAACCTGAACCGGGCATTGTGAGAGCAGGGTATTCCACGCGCTATTTGTGGAAGCATTGCCAAACAGAACGATGTTCCGGTCTGCATAATTCTCCGGTTTAAACCGGGTATCCGGGATGATCTCAATGGATCCATTGCCCCTGTAACCAAATGTTTCCGCATCAAAACGGGCTTTATAGTACATCCATTGGTTCTCTTCAGCGTCGCCCCCAGTTCCATATACAAACACCATGTTGTTGCGGTAGGCATCCTTGAAATTCCCGCAACGGTGAGGGCCTTTGTGCTTCTTATCCGGGGGTTCGGCACGTTCCCATTTCCCGTCTTTCTCCCTGAGCCAGATGAATCCTTCAGTCGGTTTCAGGTCTTTCAATGATTGGTTGTCCAGAACAACCTGAACCGGGGATTCCGCTTCCAGGGCTGAAACATCCAATCCCACCAGGGAGACGTTTTTTGTCGTGCCGTGAAACTGCATTTTTTCCGGATCAAGGGTCATGTTCACCTGGCTGAATGCAAAGGGCGATACCTGATTCTGTATGGTGATCCATCCCGACCGGGACGAGACACCGGGGCTTGCAGTATGAAATTCAATGTGGTGGATATCCTTTACCGGTTTCAGGGTATGCAGGCTGAAGTAATCGAAAATGGGTGGCCAGTCCATGCTGATATCCCCAAACCAGTGTGATCCACCCGGATATTCATAATAGATAAAATCGTTGTGGAATGTTCCCAGCATTTCCCGCATCGCCCGTGCCTGGGAGACGGGAACGGTTTCATCCGCATCCCCGTGCAGGACGTATATACCATGGTGCAGGTAATTTCTTGCCAGTTCCCGTGTCCTGAGCGGATTCGCTGACCGGATGAACATCTTTTCCATTGGGGAAGGTTCTTTTGCAGGGGTTTCACGGACTGCATATCCCAGCAGGTCGGCATACCCGGCGCAGGGTGCGATGGCAGCAAACCGATCGGGATAGGTGGCTCCGAGGTACCATGTCCCGTGCCCGCCCATCGAATGTCCGGTCAGGTATGTTCGCTCCGGATCAGTTGCATACATTGTTTTGCCAATCTCCAGCACTTCCAGGGCATCCAGTCTGCCCCAGTCTTCCCATGCAAAACCAAAGGGTCTCCGGTTGGTCGGTGCGATAACGATTCCCCAATCCTTGGGTTGATAGGCTCGTGCCTGGTTCCGGGCTTCCACGCCTGCCCCATGAACGGATAAAAACAGTGCCGGTTTCTGTTCTGCAGGTATGTTGCCTGGCCTGACGGCAAAATATTGAACGCTGCCATCCATTTTGCTGATAAATGTCCGGGCATACATCCGGTCAGCCAATTTGTTCTCAATCTCAAATTCAAGTTGGTCAACCCGTTGCCTGGTCATTCTATTCACCAGTGCCAGTTGAACCTTGACTTTCTCTGTCGACAGGGTATCCACGTCCTGTATCCTGAAACCAACCTTCCGGATATTCATTGGAGAGATTGTGGAGACATTGGTATACGATGCATCTCCTCCCGCCACCTTGCATTCAATGACCAGGTTTTTCAATTCCTCCCCGGAAGCATTGATGATCCGGACGGCAGCCCATTTCTGATCCCCTTCACCGATGATCAGGTCAGGCAATGTCAGGTCTCTGGAGGAAAACATGGCTTCCGAATAGGGTTGGGTCAGCAATGCTCTGATCATGGGGAATCTTCCACCCGTAAAAAAGAAATGATTCAAGCCTTTTTCGATCTTCACAGGGATCTGGGAGTACCTGAAGTTATAATGATCGCCCTCCCTGGGAATGCCATTGATAAATGCCATGGTATGACCCGTTGACTCCAGTATCATAACCTTTTCCTCCGGAGAATCATATTGAATATACAGATAGCCTCCCCTGAGATTCCGGCTATTAAAATAGCCATTCTCACCAACTGTAATGCTTTCCCATACCGGGTCATCCTCTCCTTCAATATCAAACTTCACTCCTTCAACTGGTTTTTCAATGGTCTGGTCCAGGATGGCATAGGCTACCGGATCATACTGTATCGATATGCGGTTGTAATCGATTCCCGGTTGTATCAAAAGGGCTTTTTCAAAACGAACGGT
>CAZTES010000118.1:0-10050 GCA_964612275.1 uncultured Rikenellaceae bacterium | reverse complement strand
CCTTAGCGCATCCAGGCGCCGCGAAAGATCCTTCATTTGTTCACTGGTAATCATGATTTGATGTATTAGGGTGTATGCGTTTTGCAAAATTAGGAATAATTATCCAGACGAAGACAATGATTTACTCAAGTTGTATTTACTCCCTGAGGCATTCCTCGATCGTGCTGTAGATCAACTCGCTTTCAAATCCTTTGCTTTGAGCGAACCGGAATAGCTTTCCTTTCAGATCAAAGAGATTCTTACCTCTTAATCCCCTCCGTTTTTTTCGTAACTCATTCCTGAGGATATCGATGTATTCCTCGGGATCAATCTTTTCAAGGGCAGATTCAATCTGAACAGGAGCGATGTTCTTTTGCCTGAGAGCATACTCCATTTTCTTTTTACCCCACTTGTTTATCCTGAGTTTATCAGCCACGAAGAATCCACAGTATCGTGAGTGGTCAATGAATTTTTCCTTTTCTAACTGAGAAATTATCTTTTCGGATGTTTCTTCGCTGATACCCCATCGCTCCAGCTTTTTAAGGATATCGTGGGAACATTGTTCCCTCTGACTGCATATTAACCTGGTTTTTTCCAGGGTTTTTTTTGCTTGGATGGTATTCATAGCAATTCTATACTTGATTCAGAAGCTGGGCCCTGATCATCCGATCTTTTCCGTTCAGGTCACGCTTCAGGTGAATATTTTCGAAATGGTACTGTTTCAGCAGACCGATCATTGCATTACCCATCCGTTCGTTTATTTCAAAATAAATCAGCCCCGTTCCAGGTATCAGTTTAGTTTTGGCGATGGTTAAAATTGCACGGTAAAAGATCAGGGGATCATTATCCGGGACGAACAATGCTTCATGTGGTTCATAGGCTAAAACATTTTGTCTCATTTGTTTCTTTTCTCTGTTGGTGATATATGGAGGATTGCTCACAATGATATCCACCGCGGGAAGATTATCTGGTGTGTTTGATGAGAGGAGATCATGTTGAATAAAGGATATGTTTTGTTCGTTTAGCCTGGCATTTTTCTTTGCTGTTGCAAGGGAAAGCTTATACCTCTCCGTTGCAAACAATGTGGCGGGATCCAGGTTCTTGGCCAGGGCTATTGCGATACAACCTGAACCTGTACCCATGTCCATAATTGATACTTTTTTCCCGGTTGTGTCCTGAATAATCCAGTGAACCAGCTCTTCTGTTTCCGGTCTGGGAATTAACACACCGGGAGTTACCAGGATCTTGCAGCCATAAAAATCACTTCTGCCCAAAATATACTGAATAGGTTTTTCTTTTTTCAAATTAGAAACTATATCTTTAATGTTATCCGTGAGGGATGCATCAAGAGATCGTTGCAAATTGGATAAAAGTTCAGATCTTGACATGGATAAAAGCTCCTCCAGCATGAGATAAGCCATGCTATGGATCTCTTTTACTGGATATTTACCCGACAATTGATCGGTTGAATAGTCAAGACATTCCTTTATATTGCGGATCACTTTGGACATATGATCAAAGGTAAAAAATAATCTGATTATTCTTTTTGAAGAAGATGGAAGGGAGTATTGATCATGCATTTATGCTGCGCTGCCTTGAGCTGGCAACACTTGGAAAAGGGTACACCTATCCCAATCCGCTTGTCGGGTCGGTCATTACCTGTCACCATGAAATTATCGGGGAGGGATATCACCGCGAATATGGGAAAGCGCATGCCGAAGTGAATGCCATTGCTTCCGTGAAACAGAGAGCCCTCTTAGCGCATTCCACCCTCTATGTGAATCTTGAACCGTGTTGTCATGTTGGGAATACACCCCCCTGTACCGACTTAATAATTGATACGGGAATTCCCAGGGTTGTTATTGGTTCTGAAGATCCCAATCCGGCAGTTTCCGGAAAAGGGATCGAAGTATTGAAAAATGCCGGATGCAATGTAACGGTTGGAGTGCTGGAGAAAGAGAATCGGTTATTGAATCGTTGTTTTTTTACCTTTTTTGAAAAGAAAAGACCTTTCGTGATCTTAAAATGGGCAGAGAGCCAGGATGGATTTCTCGACAGCATCAGAACACCGGAAACACCGGTAGGACCAAACTGGATCACAAGCGGATTAGGACAAACCCTGGTTCATAAATGGAGGGCAACCGAACAAGCCATAATGGTAGGAGGGCGTACACTGCTGCTTGATAATCCTTCATTGACTGTCCGGCATTGGACAGGCCGGCAACCGTTGCGAATTGCCATTACACGACAGGCAAATTTACCGAAGGATTTGCACCTGCTCGATCAACAGAATCCTGCCCTGATTTATACTGATAAAAAAATGCTGCCTGAACCGGGTATTAACTTTGTAAAGCTTGACTATCAAAGTGAAATTATCCCTCAGATTATGAGTGATTTATACAGCCGGGGGATACAATCACTGATCGTGGAAGGCGGGAAGGAGTTGCTGGAGAGTTTTATCTCTTCAGGATTGTGGGATGAAGCGCTTGTATTCAGGGGATATAGCCAGTTCTTCAATGGGCTCAAAGCCCCAATGCTTTATTTGCAGCCCGATCTCCAAACCCTGTTTGACCGGTGTGTGTTAAAATATTACCGGAATAAAAGCCATCCAATTCATAAAAAAGAGATTTGATTTGGCAACATTCCCCTGGATATAGCGTATAAATATAGATGGACAATTTGAGAATTTGTTATCATTTCATTATTTTTGAAAAACATGTATAGAATTAAAACCCAATAGCGATGCGTAAGAGAAGAATACACATGCTGGCACTTTTAGGATTGACCATGATATCTACCACTGTAATGGCACAAAATCCCAAAAAATTTTTAAAAGCCGGTGATGATTTTATGGGAACAGGAAATTATGAAGATGCGATTAATCAGTTTTCAAGAGCGATTGAACTGGACCCCGATTACACAAAGGCCTATCTTGCACGAGCTGAGGCATTCGAAAAACTTGGGAAAACCCAGGAAGCCTTTGATGATTATAATAGGGCTTATGTGTTTTTACCAAAGGAAGAGGAGGTTGCTTATCATTTAGGTAAACTTAGCAACGAGTTGGGGGAATACGAGAGGGCAATGGTATTTCTGAACCAGGCAACGAACCTGTCCAGAAAGTTTTCACCTGCCTACCAGGAGAAGATAATGTCTTTGATCGAGATGGAAGATTATCAAACCGCAATAGCAGTATGTGACACAGCGCTTGCACTCGAGAATAATGCAATCAATTATTATTATCATGGGGTTGTTTCAGAACTGTTGAACCAATCGGAAGGGGCAGAAATGGATTATGTAAAATCGGTTGATAAAGATCGTAATTTTATGGATGGCATTCTTGCATTAGCACGCATAAGGCTCGAATTGGGAAAACTGGACCAGGCCATGAGGCATTGTGAAAGTGCTTTACGGCTTGATAACAGGAATACGGAAGCGTATATGATACGCAGCAAAATCCACGTTAAAAATCTTGACTATCCCAGTGCCATTAATGATCTGTCAAAAAATATCCTGATAGAACCGGATAATCCGGAAATGTATTTCCAGCGGGGAATCTATTACCAGGAGTTTAATCAACATACTAATGCGATCAGTGATTTTTCAAAAGCAATCACGATGAATCAGAAGGATCCAGATCTCTATTTTAAAAGGGCCAGATCCTATGAGGAAATCCTTAATTATGCAGCTGCTGTAAAGGACTATGAAACCATTGCTTCACTCTCCGAATTTGATATGCAGGCGAGGAAGTTATTAAAAGAAGCCAATGAGCGTTTGTATGAATTAAACCGGGAAAGCGATAAACCGAAAATTGCACTGGAAACACCCGCAACCATTGATAACCAATCTATCAATATTGCCAGGAATGAAGAAGAGATTGTGATCAAGGGGATTGTGAACGACCAGAGCGATCTCGAATTTTTGCGCATCAATGGGAAGGAGATAATTTTTGAGAAAAAGGGGGGCGATTTTGAATTTCTGGCGAATGTGGATGTGGAAGGGTTTGATACGATCCTGGTAGAAGCCAGCGATGTATACCACAATCAACAGGGTGTAGCATATGCTATTCAATGGACCGAGACGGATCCGCCTTTAGTGCGGGTTCTGGCACCCTATGCATCAGATGTTGGAGAGGTTTACCTTGATAGCAATGAGCCAAGCCTCTATATCGAAGGTAAAATAGAGGATAAAAATACCATCCGCTGCATTTTTGTGGAGGGTGTAACCGCCAGTTACCGGCTCGACGAATTAAACCCATCATTCTCTGCAACGATCAATATCATGAATAAAAATAAATTTACTGTCGTTGCGGAAGATGTGTACGGGAACAAGGTCGAACAGGAATTCAAACTGAACCGCGAAGGGGCAGTACTGACTGAAACAAATCCAATGGGCAAAACATGGGTTGTTTTTATTGAAAACTCAAATTACGAATCGTTCGCCAGTCTGGATGGCCCAACCAAGGACGTAAGCCTGATGAAAGCAGCACTGGCAAACTACCAGATCCATAATATCATTCATAAACAGGATATGAGTAAAGACCAGATGGAAAAATTTTTCTCCATAGACCTTCGCGATCTGGTTCGCAGTAACCGGGTGAACTCATTGCTGGTATGGTATGCCGGACACGGTAAATACATTAATGAATCAGGTTATTGGATACCTGTTGATGCGCAGCGGGATGATGAGTTTACCTATTTTAACATCAATTCCCTCAAGGCAGGCATGCAATCCTATTCAAATTATATTACCCATACCCTTGTGGTTACCGATGCATGTGAGTCGGGATCTACATTTTATCAGGCAATGAGATCGACTATTGAGGAAAGAAGTTGCGATGACTGGCAAGCCACGCGGCTGAAGTCTTCACAGGTCTTCTCCTCTGCCGGATATGAACTTGCAGTAGACAACTCCCAGTTCACCCGGACATTTGCCAATGCTCTGGTGAATAATCCAAACGCATGTATCCCCATTGAGAATATCGTTACTACAGTTTCCAAAGCAGTGGAGAGGAATAATCAACAAAAGCCGAAATTTGGTAAAATTGTGGGATTTGAAGATGAAAATGGAACCTTTTTCTTTATAGCAAAGGAATAAATAGCTCTGTATGATGACGAATCGATCTCTTCGCCTTAAAAGAATTATTCGCTTCACCTGGCGAATAATTTTTTTTTATGGATTCCTGTTTCTAACACATCCGGCAACATCCCAATCATTCTATTTTGATAACTATGGTGTTCAGGAAGGATTGAGTTCTTCCAAAGTCTATTCCATTATTCAGGATACAAGGGATTACATCTGGTTAGGAACCGAAAGCGGTGTGTCCCGGTTTAATGGATTTGAGTTTGAGAACTTCTCCTCTGCAAATGGAATGGCTGATAATGGAGTCTATTCACTATTGGAGGATTCAAATGGGGATATCTGGTTGGGTCACCTTGATGGAGGCGTGACCTTATACGATGGGAATAGCTTCAGGATCTTGCGCTTCGATACCATTGAAATCAAAGGGGATGTAACTTCCATTACCGAACTTGAGGAAGGAACGATCTGGTTAACCACATCCAGCTCAGGAGCACTCCGGATTACCCGGGATGCGAATAATGGACACTCCATGAAGGTTGACCATTTTGCAGGAAGAGAAGGATTGAGTGATATTGTTTTTGGAACATGTATCAGTCAAGATTCCGTGTTGTTCTGCCTGGCCGATATTGGTATTAAACAATTTGATCCGGCGGAAAATAAATTCAAATCACTCCTGCTTGAAGGATTGACCCAGTATTGGATAAAAACAACCATGTTTGAAGATAGCCGGGGAAACTGGTGGTTCGGAACCTACAATGGTGGTTTGTATAAATATGACAAACAAGGAGATGCCATTCAAATATATGATAAACGGGATGGTCTTGCTAAAAACTGGGTTACCTGCATGACCGAAGACAGTCGGGGAAATATATGGGTTGGTACTTTTGGTGGTGGAATTACCGTCATTCATGACTCTGATCTTAAAACATACAATACAGAAAATGGTTTGCCCGATGATTATGTCAAATACATTATTGAAGACAAGGAAGGGAATATATTGATTGGAAGCCAGGATAGGGGATTAAGCATATTCAAAGGAGAACAGTTTATCACATATTCTGCATCGGATGGACTGGGTGATGAAAGTGTATGGGCCATTCATCAGGATCAAAAGGGCAATTTCTGGTTTGGAACAAATCAGGGAATATCCCTGCTGAATCCCAGCCGGCCAAAGGGTAAAAACTTCACCCACTTTAATCATGAAAACAAGTCGATTGGTGATAAAATCCGGTTTATTAAGGAAGACATGAACGGAACCATCTGGATCGGCACAGATGGTGATGGTATTTTCCAGTATATCCCGTTCTCTGGTGAGTTTGTGTATGATTCCTATCTGAACAGGAACCTCTACAGGCCTACAGAACAACATGTTAAAGCCCTGGAGGTAGACCAGGAGAACCATCTGTGGATAGGAACATTCTATGGCCTTGGATTCTGGGATATTGACCGGAAGGATGGCAGAATGTATACCCAGATTGATGGGCTTGCCGGGAACAATATCAAATCACTTTACTGTGATTCAAAAGGATCACTCTGGATTGGGTCAGATCAGAAAAAAGGATTGACAAAATATACCCCCGAGAATGATCAATTCGAAATCATAAACCTGGGAGTGGAGATCATCCCGGCATCGATTATCGAGGACCAGGATGGCAAAATATGGATTGGAACAAGCTCGGGTCTCTATATGTATGATAACGATTCCATATCCCTTTATATTACACAATCTGACGGTCTGCTTTCTAATATCATTACCGTGGTAGAGGTAGACCAAGCCAATAGTATCTATATCGGGACAAACAAGGGTTTGAACAAATACATCCAGGCAGACCAGAAAATGTTCACCTTTACCAGAAGAAACGGTTACGTCGGCATAGAAACAAAAGACCATGCCTCTTATCGGGACAAAGATGGGAATATGTGGTTCGGAACTGCCGATGGGGTTACCCGGTATTATCCCGAACGGCTGTATAGGAAAGAACTGGAACCCCTTACGCATATCAAAGGAATGCAGGTTAATTATGAAAGCCGTGAGATGATCCCGAACATGAAACTTAACCATACCGAGAAGTCTATTGTGTTTGATTACTACAGTATCTGTATGACAAATCCTGATGCCGTAAAATACCAGGTTAGATTATTGGGAGCCGAGGATGAGTGGAGACCCTTAACCAGACAAACCCGGGCTATCTATTCGGCACTGTCACCAAACCGGTATACCTTCCAGGTGAAGGCTCAAAATAATGCAGGTGTCTGGAACAGAGAACCCATCAGTTATCAGTTTACCATTACACCCCCGTTCTATGCAACCTGGTGGTTTATCCTGAGCTGTGTGATCATTGTCTTTTTAGGGGTTTTTGCCTACATAAAGATCAGGGAAAGAAACCTGATACGCGAGAATAAAATACTGGAAGAAAAGGTAGTCATCAGAACGGCTGAAGTAGTGCAGAAAAGTAAAGAACTGGAAGAGAAGAATAAAGATATAACCGATAGTATCAAGTATGCTAAAAGGATCCAGAATGCAATATTGCCACCCGAGAATTCATTTGCAGAAACATTTATTCTCTTTAAACCAAAAGACATTGTGAGTGGTGATTTTTACTGGCTGGCGATGACTGAGACAAAACAGGTAATCGCTGCTGTTGACTGCACAGGACATGGAGTTCCCGGAGCTTTTATGTCCATTATAGGGCACAATTCCCTGAACAAGATCGTAAAAGAGTATGGTTTCCTTCGTCCGGCTGATATCCTGGATCAGTTGAATGACGAAGTGGCAAGTACCCTGCAACAGCAAACCGAAGAGGATGAGGTTAAGGATGGAATGGATATTGCTCTGGTTGTATTTGATTTTACCACAAAAGAGTTGGAATTTGCCGGGGCATATAATCCGCTGTATATGTTACGAGATGGAGCATTACAGGAGATCAAGGGGGATCGTTTTTCCATTGGCAGAACCTCTACCAAGGTGGGCCAGAAATTTACCAACCACAAACTTAAACTGAAATCGGGAGATACAACCTATATATTTTCTGATGGATATGCCGATCAGTTTGGAGGGGGAGAAGGCAAAAAATTAAAAGCGAGAGCTGTAAAAAATATGCTCAAAGAGATACAGCATCTTTCCATGAAGGAGCAGAAGGAATTTCTCGATAAAATTATTAAGGAGTGGAAGGGTGATCATCCTCAGGTCGATGATATCCTGTTTATTGGAACCCGGGTTCAATAGCCCCCTTGGCTTTCCTGTAAATAAAGGAGATAATCGTTCCGCCGGAACAACCTGACGGACGCATTATACGCTTGGTAATCCTGTTTCTTGGGAAATTAAATCAAAACCTGAAGTTTGGCTTCCAGATTAGTTTTTGGAACCGCTCCCACCTGTTTATCTGCAATCTCACCATTTTTAAAAAACAGAACGGTGGGAATATTCCGGATGCCAAATTTTGCCAACACCCCGGGATTGCTATCTACATCCAGTTTGGTAAAAATTGCTTTTCCATCATAATCCTGGGACAGCTCATTAATAATCGGTCCGATAATCCTGCAAGGTCCACACCATTCGGCCCAGAAATCAACAATCACAGGCTTATCTGACTTCAACACGATTTCATCGAAATTGGTATCGGTAACTTCTATTGTCATGCGTCGAAAATTTTGAATTATGGAATCTAAATCTGTAACTGGCACTTCGATTGGTACCTGAAATTTGGCGCAAATATAGTCAATTAACTGTAAAGTCGATGTCCGGGTTTTCTTCAAGGAAGTGAATGAATTGATCGGAGAGGTTTATTTTCCGGTTTCTGGAAAACATTTCAATACTGATTTTATCGTCGGGGTTATAGACATAAACCTTTAGTTTCACATGACCCTTACCGGAACCCGAAAGGGTATCGAAAGTATTGATGAATTCAGGGGTGATAATCCGCAATGGTATTTTTATGAAAACCGTATGAATGAGTTCATCCCTTATTTCTGAAAGCAGATTAATTTGTTTGATTTTAAACTCCAGTTCATTATTCCGGAAGGGATTGGGCTGGACTTTTCCCTTTACGAGGAGGGAATATCCGGGTGCAAAATATTTACTATAATTGATAAAATCCGTGTTAAACAGGGCAAGACGCAAGGAATCTTTATAATCCTGTATGCTCATTGTTCCATAGGGTCTGCCATTCTTGGTAGTTCCGGTTTTAACATCGGTAACAATACCTGCAACGGTCAACTCCTTACCATTTAATTCATTGATATTCTGGAAATCAGCCAATGAAGCGTTACAAAAATTTTGAATCTCCATGGTAAAGTCATCCAATGGATGGGCTGAAAGGAAGATCCCGATGGTTTCCTTTTCCTTTTTCAGGCGTTCCAGTTTTGGCCACTCTTCGCCTTGTGGTATTTTAGGTTTTGTCAGGTCGACCCCACCCGCATTTTCAAAGAGGGATTGCTGGGAGGTACTCTTTTCTAACTGGATCTTATTCCCATATCGTACCAGGTTTTCAATGAATGTCAATCCTTTTTTATCGGTCAAAAAGAACTGTCCGCGTTGGGGTTCACTGAAACTGTCAAAAGCACCAGCCATAGCGAGTGCTTCCATGCTTTTTTTATTGACTGTAGAAAGGTTGATTCGTTCAACGAAGTAAAAGATATCGCTGTACGGACCATTCTTTTTTCTCTCTGTCATGATGTGTTCGGCAGCACTCTCTCCAACACCTTTGATTGCTCCTAAACCGAAGCGGATATCTCCTTCTTTGTTCACGGTGAACTTGATATTGCTTTCGTTAACATCAGGACTCAGAACAGAAATTCCCATTCGTTTTGTTTCGTCAATGAAGGTGGTAATCTTTTTCAGGTCGCTTATATTTCTGCTTAAAACGGCGGCCATAAACTCAGCGGGATAGTGGGCTTTGAGATAGGCAGTCTGGTAAGATAAATAGGCATAGCAGGTGGAATGTGATTTATTGAAGGCATATTGTGCAAATGCCTCCCAATCCTGCCAGATTT
>CAZTES010000117.1:0-10142 GCA_964612275.1 uncultured Rikenellaceae bacterium | reverse complement strand
GGAGATCCAGATTTTTAATACCATCCTGACCACACCGGATAACGTAACCATTATCCTGCCAAACGGTGGCCTGTCGGGTAGTGCCATAACAAATTATTCCACTCAACCGACACGCAGGGTGGATATGACATTTGGAATAGGATATGAAGATGATATCGATAAAGCAAGGAAGATTTTAGCCGGACTCATCGGGGAAGATCAACGGATAATGAAGGATCCGGAACCTTTCATTGCCGTCTCAGAACTGGCAGACAGCTCGGTAAACCTGGTGGTCCGTGCATGGGTTAATGCATCCGATTACTGGGGCGTGTTTTTTGATATGCAGGAAAAGGTGAAAAAACAATTTGATGCTCAGGGTGTATCCATCCCCTTCCCGCAAACCGATGTCCACCTGCATCAGGCAGGGAAATAATCATAAGAACCATGATATCATGAAATACATATCACTGCTTATTCTTGTTCTCATGCTGTCGATCCGTCCCGGTTTGTCGCAGGAGGAGGAGAGTGATTCCACAAACTGGAAATTGGGAGGCATGAGCTCATTCACCTTCTCACAGGTTTCGCTCACTAACTGGGCTGCCGGGGGTGAAAATTCATTGTCCGGAAATGTATTTGTTAACCTGTTTGCCAAATATAACAAAGGGAAATCTTCATGGGAGAATAACCTCGACCTGGGTTATGGCCTTGTAAAACAGGGAGATCAGGATGTCAGAAAGAGTGACGACCGCATCGATTTTTCATCAAAATATGGAAGACAGGCAACAAAACATATTTATTACAGTGCCTTGCTCAGTCTAAAAACGCAGATGACCAAGGGATACCTTTATCCTCAGGATTCGGTTATTTCCAATTTTATGGCACCCGGATATATCCTCCTGTCACTGGGTATGGATTATAAACCGAACGATAATTTCTCACTCTATATCTCCCCCCTGACCGATAAAATGACCATAGTGAAAGAGGAGATACTGGCAGAATCCTATGGGTTGGAAGAGGGGAAAAGCGTTCGATCTGAAGTTGGAGGATTCCTGAAAATGACCTACCAGAAAGATGTTATTGAAAATGTGAATTTCCTGACCAAACTGGAACTTTTTACAAATTATGCAGACAATCCTCAAAATGTAGATGTTAGCTGGGAAGTGGTTATTGCGATGAAAATCAATAAATGGCTGACTGCCAATTTCAATACACACCTGATCTATGATGATGATATCATGATCGACGATGGAGAGGGGGATTTGGCTCCTCGCGTGCAATTCAAGGAAGTCTTTGGCGTGGGCTTATCGTTTAAGTTCTAAATAAACTACCGGTTCTGGTACCGCACCGTAAGGTAGGAGAGGAGGTTACGATAGGAATCCATGGCTTCCCCGGTATCGCGGTTGATCTTACGGTTTTGAAGCCGCAAAAGCAATAGTGCGTATAATCCGTTCAGGCAGGTTTCGATTACCCCCTGCCCTTCAGCTTCCGCTTTTTTTTGAAATTCATTGACATAGGGCAGTGCGATGCGGAACAATTCCTGGTATGTCTTATCCGTTGGCTCCTGAAGCAGGGAATGATGGAGCGAAGATAAGCTATCGATCGAATCCAATGTGAACTTTAAATGCCCCTTCTCCCGGATATCCTCCCTTACCATCATCCGGATCAGCTGTTCATACCACTGCCGGATGGCCCCTTTTACCTCCCGCGATTGTTCATATTTGCGGATGATGTTCCGGTCAATCTCATTGATGTCGAAATGGAAAGCCCGGATGGTGTCCTCTACCTGCCACATGTAGAGAATGTATTCGGCTATGTTCGTCTCTTTCAGTTTCTGGGAAATGATCATGGATCAGTTAGTCTGATGGTTCGGAATAATCTGAATTCATATACCGCGCGATAATCCTTCTATCCTTTTTTGTCGGTCTTCCCTCGCCATGCTTGCGTACAAACAGGGTGGTTGTACTTTTCTTCAGCAGCTTCTGCTTTTCTTCCTCAGGCGTCAGGTCTTCAACAAAATCAGGGACCAGCTTTGCTGATACCCGTTTGGCTAACATTTTCTTGATCCGGTAGGTGTAAATCACCGGCATCCTTCTGACGATAATGATCTCACCCTCACGGACGAGCCGGGAAGGTTTTACCGGGAGATTATCAATGAGGATCTTACCCTTTCTACACTCACTGGCAGCCTGGCTCCTGGTTTTACAGATCCTGGCAGCCCATAACCACTTATCGATCCGTACACCTTCTTCCGTTCCCATATTGTATTGGCAATGATTTTCTTTTATTCGTGCCTGTCTGCTGCGCCTTCGCGTAGCCGCTTCGGCAGAGCAAGGCCGAACAGGCAGGTATTCGTGGCTAATTATAAAGGTTCATGGTTCGTTCGACTCCCAGAGTACCAAAAGATTTGATCATGTCAATCACCACATCAATCCGTTGGGGTAGCAATTCTTTCTCTTCTGGTGTCCAGGAACTGAGAACGTAGTTCACCTGCTGTCCAGGCATGAATTCACGTCCGATACCAAATCGGAGCCGTGCGAAATTCTGATGTCCGAGCACCTGATGAATGTTGATCAATCCGTTATGCCCGGCATCTCCTCCACTGGGTCTGAGGCGCAGTTTGCCGAAGGGCAGAGATACATCATCGACAACAACAAGAAGTTTCTCAACAGGGATTTTCTCTTTTTTCAACCAGTAGTTGACCGCTTTACCGCTCAGGTTTACATAGGTTGATGGTTTCAGGAGGATGAAGATCCGTGCCTTGTATTTGAAATCTCCCACAAATCCATACCGTTTATCCCTAAAAACAACATTGGACGCATCTCCCAGAGCGTCCAATATTGTAAAACCTATATTGTGGCGTGTGTCCTGATACTCCTCGCCAATATTCCCAAGTCCGACGATCAGGTATTTCAAACTATTCTTTTTTATCTTCCGGTTTGGCTTTATGTTCACCCTCAGCCGGTGCTTCACCCGGTTCGGCTCCCTCTTCAAGGGCTCCTTCTTCAGCCTCCTCTTCCACTTCGGCTTCAACCTCTTCTTCAATCTCAGCAGCCATACCCTTGGCAACCAGCCTTGAGGATACTACCGATGCAACCATGGACCTGGAAGGATCAAGGACCTCCAGGCTCTCATAGGACAGATCACCAACCTTTAAGGTCTGACCAATCTCCAGATCGGTAATATCAACATCCAGATAATCCGGAAGATCCTCTGGCATACCCCGTACCTTCATCTGCCTCCGTTTCCATCTCAGTTTTCCACCGTCCTTTATGCCAATGGAATCTCCGGTTAACCGCACCGGCATCGTTATGGTAACCGGTTTTTTATCAGAAATCTCAATAAAATCCAGATGAAGGATATGGTCTGTTACGGGATGAAACTGGATGTCTTTCAGGAGAGCATTGTACTTCTTCCCGTCAAGGGTAAGTTTTATCAGATAGATATTGGGTGTGTAGATAATTTTTCTAAATTCCTTCTCCTCCGCGGAAAAATGAATCGTCTCCTTTCCTCCGTAAAGGACACAGGGAATCCTCTCCTCCTGCCGTATCTTTTTGGCGAATTTTTTTCCTACCTCTTTTCGGATCTCCCCGTTAATTTCAAATGTTTCCATCAATAATCAATTTTGTTTGTGCTACTCAAAGTCAGGTTCTATTCAACCGATGATGAATTGAAATCCCGGCTTCCCATCACACGTGAGTAAATCTCTGGTAATTTTGGGCTGCAAATATAATAACTTTATGTTATAAAACTAGAACTTATCGACTGATAATTATATACCTTGTTTATTACATCAGCAAATACCTCGGCAATGGAAACGACCTTGATTTTGCTGCTCTCTTTTCTGATGGGAATTGAATCGGTTACAACCACTTCCGACAGGGGAGAGTTTTCAATGCGTTCGTATGCCGGACCTGAGAGGACCGGGTGAGTTGCTGTTGCCGTGATGCTTTTTGCCCCCTGTTCCATCATCATATTTGCTGTCATGGTCAGGGTACCGGCAGTATCAACCATATCATCAACGATCACTACATTCTTCCCCTTTACATCCCCGATTACCGTGATCTCCCCAACATAATTTGCCTTTTTCCTCTGCTTATAACAGATCACCATTTCACAATTTAAAAAACGGGAATAGGCATTTGCCCGTTTGGTTCCGCCCATGTCCGGAGCAGCAATGACCAGATCTTCAAGATTGAGGTTTTTGATGTAGGGTACAAAAAGCGAAGAAGCGTAGATATGATCGACCGGCACATTGAAAAATCCTTGTATCTGGTCAGCATGCAGATCCATCGTCATGACCCTGTCTACACCGGCAGCCGTCAAAAGATCGGTGATTAACTTTGCCCCGATGGAAACCCTTGGCTTGTCCTTCCTGTCCTGACGGGCAAATCCAAAGTAGGGAATAACAGCCACAATCTTATAGGCAGATGCTCTTTTTGCAGCATCAATCATAAGCAGCAATTCAAATACATTATCGGTGGGAGGGAAAGTCGACTGTATGATGAAGACACTGCATCCCCTTACTGATTCCTCAAATGAGGGCTGAAACTCTCCATCGCTGAATTCCATTACCGAACTTTTTCCCAGTTTGGTTCCAAAATGCTCGGTGATCTTCTCAGCAAGATACCTGGATTGTCTCCCGGCAAAAAATTTTAAAGGGGCTTTTACGGTCATGACATCTTGAATTTTTAGGTGGATACGATTATTTTTTCGAGCTGAACAAAATTAAAAATATAATTTGTTATTGAAGGTATAAGAATTTACTTTTTAAGAATTAATCCTTGATTCATTTCATCAATGTAATCCAGGACCTCATCCCTCCCTCTTTTTCTTACGGTTGAAACCAGAAAAATGGGAGGCAACGACTCCCACGTTTTTAACATTATTGTTTTGTACACTTCCAGATTACGCTCAAGCACATTTTTTGATAACTTATCGGTTTTGGTGAAAATCAGCGAAAAAGGAACCCGCTGCTTGCCGAGAAAGTGCATGAACTTCAGATCATTCTGTTGAGGATCATGCCGCGAATCGATCAGCACAAACAAACAGATGAGATTGTCCCGTTTCAGAATATAATCCTTGATCACGCGATCCCACATCTTCTTCTTACCTACCGGCACATTGGCAAATCCATAACCGGGGAGATCAACCAGGTACCACTCATTATTGATCAGAAAATGGTTGATCAATTGCGTCTTCCCGGGAGTCTTTGAGATTTTAGCCAGCCCTCTGCGGTGGGTCAATAAATTGATCAGGGAAGATTTGCCAACGTTGGAACGCCCGATGAAAGCATATTCGGGCAGGGAAGGCTTGGGGCAGCGTTCAACCTTCGTGCTCGACAGAATGAATTTCGCTTCCTTAATGATCATCATAGGAGAGGTGCAAGGCATTCATTTCAGTCGGCTAATTTACGCATAAATCGTTCCACATCGATGATGTACCTAGTGTGTTTTCCAAAACCGATCAGCTCTTCTCCTTCATGTGCTTCAACCTGGAACTGCAGCCGGTTCCCGGAAATTTGTTCAAGTGTCGCCGTGCATCTGATCGTTTTACCTGCCCGTGTGGCTTTCATGTGCTTGATGGAAATCTCTGTCCCTACCGTACTTTCGGAATCAGATAAGAAACTGGAAACCAGCGTTAACGCCGCGTGTTCCATAAATGCCACAAGAGCCGGTGTGGCAAGAACATTGAGATGCCCTGATCCGTATCGGGCAGCCGTATCTTCATCCCTTACAATACGTTCCAGCACAAGCTGCTGGCCAGCCTTTATCGTTTTTTCCACTTTAGTAATTTAAATGATCATTTGGCAAACGAAAACTCTTTTGCAGAATTTTTGAATTGCCATTTTTTGTTCGGTAAACCGCAACCAGGTTGATATGCTGCGGATAACCACCGATTTCCCGGTAAACAAATTCCACCATGCCAACTCCTTCGTCTGTCAGAACGAATTGTTTCCCATCGGGAATGAATATACTGTCCTTTATCGCATCAAAATAAAACTTGACATTCTTGCTGTTGTTCGATAACCTGAGCTCCAGGGTATACCTTTCGTGTGTCTTAATCCTGTCAATGGGATCGATCCGGATTTCAGGATAGGATGTTAGCAGTTTGCCCCGTTCATTGAACTCTTTGAGACCAACTTTGCGGTTACTGTAAGAATAGGGAATTTCAGCCTGAACCGTGCCGTCACGATAGTACTTTTTCTGTATCCCGTCTACCTTTCCGTCCGTATAGGGTGTCTCACGGTACACTTCACCACTGGTATATAACCATTTTGATGTCCCGACTTTTTTCCCCTCCCTGTATTCAATGATCGAATGCACCTTCCCGTCGGAATAAAACCTCCTGGAAATGCCATCCTTTTTCCCATCCTTGTAACTCACCTCAGAGTATAAATAACCATCCGGATGGTAACTTTTATACACACCCGTGAAACCGGCATCATCTTTCAGGGTATCGGCAAGTTCTGTTCCCGTTACTGCACGGATATCCTGTGACGAGGGATTACAACCCTGGAGAAGGACCGCGTAAACAATACCATACAGAATGATCTGCAATCCGATATTTTTTTTCATGTGTTTATATAGCATTTCGAACTCCGTTTAATCACAAACAATACGCTTGTGCAAAGTGAGACTGATTCCCGTTTGCCAGGGAAATCAAACGACTCGGTTTTTAATGAATACTTCCAGCATTTCGCTCTCCCCTTCGGGATTGAGAAACAGGTTTTTCAGTGAAGCCGGTATGAAAATGCACTCTCCCGTATGAACCGGCTCACTCTTCCCCTCATATTCAATACGAAATGAGCCGGAAAAACAAATATAGATCACAAAGGAGTCGATGTAGTTAAAATCCTTTCCGACCGGTTGGTTGATCTTCAGGTAGTTGGTGCTGAAGTAATCGCAATCAATGACCTGAGATGACCTGTTCGCCAAAACTTCATATGGAGTTTTGTAGTTTTCATAGTGGTTGTAATCGATGGCATCCAGTGCCAGATCAGTATGTAACTCCCGCCCTTGTCCACTCTGGTCTAACCGGTCCCAGTCATAGATGCGGTAGGTTATATCAGAAGTTTGCTGAATCTCGGTGAGCAAAATCCCGGCGCCAATGGCATGGACCCTTCCAGCAGGGATGAAAAAGACATCACCAACAAGGGCCTCTTCAAAATTCAAGATGTCCGGTAATGTTTTATTGTGGAGGTTCTCCTGGTAAATCTGTTTGTTGATTTTTCGGTTGAATCCAGTAATGATTTTTGAACCCTGATCAGCCTGGATAATATACCACATCTCGGTTTTTCCGTATGCATTGTGCCTCTCCTTTGCCAGCATATCGTCGGGGTGAACCTGAATCGATAGTACATCGTTGGCATCAATAAATTTTATCAACAGGGGAAATTCAAATCCGTACTTTTCATACACCTGATCCCCAACCAACTCGCCCATATAAACTTCGATGATCTCCTCCAGGTTATTCCCCTTCAGAAAACCATTGGATACAACCGATAAATTGTCCTGAACTCCTGAAATTTCCCAACTCTCACCACAACGGGTATCCTGTGATGTCCCCTTACCCAGGATCGCGTGCAATTTGTTTCCTCCCCATATCTTCTCCTTCAGAATGGGCTGGAACTTTAATGGGTAGAGTTGGTTCATGATACCTTCTCTATTTTCCCGCTATCGGGTGATGATTTCCTGGTTCTGTGTACCTCATAATCAACGATCACCTTGGTCTTTGGAATACTGCTTGCCTTTTCAATCGCATATTGATGATCAGGATGAATAATATAGGCTTTCAGATCATCCACCGTTTTAAAAGTAGAGTTGATTGCAACATCGTATGCACAATTCGAAGTGTTAATGTTCGCCCCCACTTCATACGACTTGATCGTTTGAATTTTACCGGACTGCTTCTCGAAAATCGATTTTAATTCCTCGATTTTTTTCTGCCTGTCCAGCTCATCATCAAATTCAGTAATCTTGAAGAGTACAATGTGATGTATCATTTTTTTGAAGTGGATTTAATTAGTAATTTGGCAAAGAACTATCGGTCAACAAAAACTAAAAGTAATAAAATTATGCTAATTGTTGGAATTGCGGGTGGAACTGGTTCCGGAAAAACAACGGTGGTAACAAAAATAACGGAAAGACTCCCGGAAGGTGAGGTTGCCATCATCCCGCAGGATTCCTATTACAAAGATAACAGCCATTTGCCTTTAGAGAAACGACAGGAAATGAATTTTGACCACCCCGAATCCCTGGAATTTGAACTGTTGGCAGACCATATCCGGAAATTGAAATCAGGCGTTGCGATCGAACAACCCATTTACTCCTACCTTACCTGTACACGGGCAGAGGAAACAATTCGGGTTGAACCGAAACATGTCGTCATTATCGAAGGCATCCTGATTCTCGCCAACCAGGAGGTACGAAACCTTATGGATATCAAGGTTTTTGTCGATGCCGATGCCGACGACAGACTGAGCAGGGTGATCAGCAGGGATATCATTGAACGGGGAAGGTCAGTCGATAGGGTACTCGACCGGTACGAAAAAACCGTTAAACCCATGCATCTGCAATTCATTGAACCGACGAAAAGATATGCCGATATAATCATACCACAGGGTGGTAATAATGAAGTGGCAATCAATATCCTTGTGTCCATTATTGAGAAAAACCTGAACAGCTAATCCATGCTTAATCAGATCAGCATCTTTGATATTCTTTTCCTGGATATCGAAACTGTCCCGGCAGAACCCGATTTTGATTCCCTGTCTTCTCATTTTAAAGAATTCTGGGAAAAGAGATCTGCCTCATTCAGAAAAGAAAATGAAACCGCTGCCGAAGTGTATCCTAAAGCCGGACTCTATGCAGAATTCGGGAAAATAATCTGCATCTCGGTAGGGATCATCAATCGCGTTAAAAAAGAGAATTTTTTCAGGGTCAAATCCTTTTTTGGTGACGATGAGAAAAAACTGTTGTCTGACTTTTCAGAAATGCTCAGGAATTACCTCAACCGGAAAGAGATCCTTCTGTGCGCACACAACGGGGTAAATTTCGACTTCCCGTTTATCGCGAGAAGAATGATCATTCATGGCATTGAACTGCCGGGTATCCTCGATATTGCAGGAAAGAAACCGTGGGACTCCAGGTTCATCGATACAATGGATCTATGGAAATTCGGAGAATACCGCCATGCTGCTTCACTCGACCTGCTCGCTGAACTCCTCGGTATTGAAACACCCAAGGAAGAAATGAATGGCAGCATGGTTGCAGCTGTCTACCGGGAAGAAAAAAACCTGCTGAAAATTGTAAGGTATTGTGAACAGGATGTGTTATGCGTGGCACAGATTATTCTCAAATTTAAGGGATTGGAGACCATCCTCAGTGAGAATGTTCAGTCGATCAAAGAATAATCAACTTCCGCTGAATAGGGCAATTCTTCTCATCAAATTACTGTGCCTGCCGACGGCGGATTAACTTTTAATCTTCCCCCTTTTTCGTATTTTCGTCAGTGAAATGAAAGCACTGAACCGGGAGATACTCAACCTGGCAATCCCCAACATCATTGCCAACATCACCATTCCCTTGCTCGGGATGGTGGACCTTGCGCTGGTGGGGCACCTTGAATCGGAGATGTACATCGGGGCAATTGCCCTGGGAGGAATGATCTTCAATATCCTTTATTGGGGTTTCGGATTTCTGCGCATGGGAACCAGCGGGTTCACCGCACAGGCTTATGGCAGGCAGGATAAAAAAGAAAGCATTTTAATACTATCCCGTTCAATGGTAGTGGGCCTTGGGGGAGCCGTGCTTCTTCTGCTTTTCCAGAAGCCGATTGAGCTGGTGGGCTTTGGAGTGATCAGGGGGAGTGCAGGAGTGGAATCCCTTGCAGCAGAATACTTCCGGATCCGCATCTGGGCAGCACCGGCAACCCTTGCCCTCTATTCCCTGACGGGATGGTACCTTGGAATGCAAAATGCAAAAATCCCGATGATTATTGCCATTGTTGTGAATCTCCTGAATCTCCTGTTAAATCTCCTCTTTGTGCTGGGAATGGGAATGAAATCGGATGGGGTAGCGCTTGGCACTGTACTGGCACAGTATGGGGGACTGATTACTGGTCTGGTCTTTTTTATTACAAAATACAGGAAGATGGTTGTATAC
>CAZTES010000116.1:0-10224 GCA_964612275.1 uncultured Rikenellaceae bacterium | reverse complement strand
ACTCGCGACCTCCGGCGTGACAGGCCGGCATTCTAACCAACTGAACTACGCCACCGAATACGAATGAACAATAAACTTCTTTACTCTGCAAAGAACTACCCGACTGCGGGTCGGGTCGGCATTCTCCCGAAGGGATGCCTTCGGCATAACCAACTGAACTACGCCACCGAATACGAATGAACAATAAACTTCTTTACTCTGCAAAGAACTACCCGACTGCGGGTCGGGTCGGCATTCTCCCGAAGGGATGCCTTCGGCATAACCAACTGAACTACGCCACCGTAACTAAAAAAAGAACTTTTTATTTTAAACTATATGTGTTGCTGACTCGAACTCGTCCGCCACAGGCGGATGACAGGCCGGCATTCTAACCAACTGAACTACGCCACCGTTTTAAGCCCTGCAAAAGTAATAATTTTTTGCATATCCAAAATTGATTGATCCCCTTTTTTCTGCTTTTCCCCGGGAAAGTCACCCGGGATCAGTATTATAAAAAAAGAAGCTGAAATTTACACTCCCATACTTCCTGTGTTCTTTCAATGATTGGTGCCCTGCAAAATTGACGGACCGGGGATGCTCAAGGATGAATACCCCACCGGGCTTCAGTAGTTCATGCTCCAGCACCAGGTCCGGGAGCTCCCTTAACCAGTTCAAATCGTACGGGGGATCGGCAAAGATGATATCGTATTTTGTCCGGCAGGTCGAAAGGAAACTTTTTACATTCGCCTGGGTTGCCCTGATTTGATCAAAGCCCAGTTCACCCGATGTTTTTACGATGAATGCAAAATTTTTGTAGTCATTCTCGACCAGGTGAACCATTGGACAGTCACGGGAGGAAAATTCATAACTGATGCTACCTGTTCCCGAAAAAAGATCCAGAACAGCAATGTCAGCAATTTCATACTGGTTGACAAGAATGTTAAACAGGCTCTCCTTGGCAAGATCTGTGGTTGGCCTTGCGTTGAAATTCTTTGGAGGATGAATGATCTTTCCCCTGTATTTTCCGCTGATTATTCGCAAGGATAAAGGTTTAACAGGTTCAGGCAGGTGTGTGATGGGATTTCGTTGAACGTATAGCTATAGGTGAATTGTGTATTGGGTGTATCAAACCGGATGTGCCGGATGTATTTTTTCAGGACCTCATACTGCTTCATCGTTTTTGTAATCCTTCCCGATAAAACGATTTCTGTATCTCCCGGATCAAGTTTTTGCTGTTCAAAAATGTAAAGCGTGAAATAGAGCAGGTCGTTTTCGTCCTTAAAAGAAAAGCAGTTGTGGAGATTGAGTTTCTTGTCATCGATCACGACAATATCAAACAGCTTTTCGGAAATGTTCATGTAAACAACCACCTGGTCTTTATGATCCCTTCGGTTCAGGAAAATATTTTCGATCAGGGGTACTGATTGATGAAATAGTTTCATGGCAGGAAGGTATTCATGAACAATGGATGGCAACGGTGCTGGCACTGCAAAGACCACATATGCCTCGGCATGCTTAAGCCGGTTAAAGAAAATCTCGAACTGGTTGTTATTCAGGGAGTGGTTGAAGGAGAAATAATCCTTCACCTTGTCTTTATTAAAAAGCGGTTGTGGAACAAGCGTTGATTGTCTGGTGGTAAAGATCATTTTTGATCCTTTGAATTCCCGTTTCAGAAATTCATCCTGTTCGAATATGGCACGGATACTTTTTGCCGGATCTTCCGACAGGGGATCAAAGGTGTAATGTTTCAGTGCAACGTATTTGTTCCGTATTGTATCGAGCAAACAAAAAGAAAATCCATTCAGGTCAATCTGAATGGATAGGTGATACGATTTGATAATGTTGATATCTAATGTCTCGTCTAATAAGGACAGATCATGCATTGACCGATTATGTTACTCCCAGTTTCCGGCATTGTTGGTGGATTCCTCCAGTGACCCCACACGCAAGCCGGGGAAATTGGTGATTTTTACTCTTTCTGCATTATAATTGATGATCAATTGCCGATCCATACCGTGCAGCAAAATGTCATTGATCACATGCGCCTCGAACACTTCCACTTTTACCAAAGATAAGGTCTGAATTTCTGTAGCCCCGAGAAAGAATTGTGCAGTGTCAGAAAAGGGAACATGCCGTAGCGAATCGATCGGATATCTGGGGGAAAAGATGGAATCAAGCACACTGACAAACATGGTATCCCGAATGATGAGGCCAAGTTTAATGGCTTCCAATTCGGTCATTCCTTCCAGGTACAGGCTATCGGGTATGCTTCCGATGGCTCGTACAACAGGAAATGAATCGTATTTAACAAAATTGATCAATGAATCAAAACTGCCGGTATACCTTCCATACTTATCTTTAAATGCAACCTGGGCAGTACGTATGTTTTCAAGGCGTGAAATGGTTGCTTTTTCTCTTTTTTCTCTTTCTTTGTTAAAACGGATGGGTTTCATGATGCTTTCGACAAGAAGATAACCCAGGAGGATAATAGCTAAAGCAAGTACAATTTTAATCGCAACTCTCATGTTGGTTCTGAGGATTTGGTTTTAGTATTCGTGCAAAAATAAGAAAAAAATTAAATTTAATATTTAATTTCATTCTTTATTGCCGGAAATGTTAAAAAATCACATTATCTCCATTTTATCGGGAAACCTGGGGTATAAACCAACCGGTAGCCAGGAGGAATTAATGGAGGTGTTGGCTGAATTTATTCTCCGCCCTGACCGGAAAGAGGTACTGTTGGTAAAGGGATTTGCAGGGACGGGAAAAACAACGCTTATCAGTGCACTGGTAAAGACCCTTCAGCACTTTCGATTGCGATCAGTCCTGATGGCGCCTACGGGTCGTGCAGCAAAAGTTTTTGCCTCCTTTGCAGGAAAAACAGCATACACCATTCATAAAAAGATCTACCGGCAGAAATCGACAAAGGACGGTTTCGGACAGTTCGTTCTGGAAAAGAACCTGCACCATAAAACTATTTTCCTGGTCGATGAAGCATCCATGATATCTAACCAGAGCCGGGAACTGTCGATCTTTGGAAGCGGCAGACTGCTGGATGACCTGATCACCTATGTCTATAATGAAAATTCATGCAAGCTGATCCTTATCGGAGATACTGCACAACTTCCGCCGGTCGGACTGGAGATCAGCTCAGCATTGGATAAAAAGGTCCTGGAGGGATATGGGATTGAAGTTCATGAAGTTTTCCTGAACGATATCGTCAGGCAAGCTCTCGGCTCCGGAATACTGATGAACGCAACATCGATACGCAACCAGATTGAATCGAACGATGTCCGCCTTCCTTCCCTGAATCTGAAAGGCTTTGATGATATCATCCGGATATCCGGCGAGGATCTGATCGAGGAGATTACCGGCGCCTATGACAAAGTGGGAATGGAGGGTTCAATGATCGTTGTGCGGTCGAATAAAATGGCAAACAAGTATAATGCCGGTATCCGAAACCAGATACTATGGAAAGAGAGCGAAATAGCACCCGGTGATTATATTATGGTGGTTAAAAACAACTACTTCTGGGTGGATGAAGAACAACAGATCGATTTTATCGCCAATGGAGATATCGCTGAAATAAGAAAAATAGTCTCTTACCAGGAACGGTATGGATACCGGTTTGCCGACCTGGTGCTTACCTTCCCCGATTATAACAATCTGGAGCTGAAAGCAAAAGTAATCCTGGATACCATCATGATTGAAGCACCCGCCTTAAACGAGAACCAGAACAAAGAATTGTTCTATAGGGTGCTGGAGGAGTACCCCGATACGAATTCGAAAAAACAGCGGTTCGACCGGGTCAGGAACGATCCTTTTTTCAATGCCCTTCAAATAAAATTTGCCTATGCAGTGACCTGTCATAAGGCGCAGGGAGGCCAGTGGTCCGTGGTATTTATCGACCAGGGATACCTGAACCGGGAAATGATCAATATCGAATACCTCCGATGGCTCTATACCGCCCTGACCAGAGCTACCCAAAAACTGTACCTGGTGAATTTCAGGGAGGAGTATTTTAAGGATGAAGGATGAAGGATGAAGAAGTACAGAGTTCAGCGTTAAGAAAGTGAGTAGTGAGCCCCGCCTCCGCCAAGGCTTCGGCGGGCGAAGAGTGAACGGTGAGAGTTACAGGATACGAGTTACGGGATACGGGGAAGGGTTAAGACGAAAATAATGTGTGAAGGGGAGACTTTGTGACTGTGGGACTATGAGGCATCCGCCGTCGCTAACTCCTTTTCCGCCATTCGGCGGATTCGGCGGACACAGTGAGGTGTCGGATTGGAAAGTCTAAGAGGAAATAGCATGGTATAGAAATTGGAAATGGATTTTTAAATACCCATAAGGTTCAAGCTTTATGCAGATGTACTCAATAACCTACTAACCAATAACTTAATAACAATTTTTTATGAAGGTAGGCCTTGTTCCTCGTTCCTCGTTACGCGTCACCTATCCACCGCAGCGATTGAACCTTTATCGTCACAGGTATCAAACTCCACCTGGATGGTTACGTGTTGGATCCCGTATTTTTCTATGAGTTGTTTTTCCAGCTCAATCCGCAACTTATCGATTTCGCGGATCGGGAGGTTTTCCAGCACTTCCACATGGCACTGAAAATGGATTTCGGAATCGGTTAGTCTCCAGGCATGGATATGATGGATGTTTGAAACCTGAAGATGTTTTTCAAGTTCCGTCTTTATTTCTCCGATATCCAGTTCCCCTGGTGAGGCTTCCATCAGGATATCAATGGTTTCCTTCCAGATACTCCAGGTTTCTCTGATGATGAAAATACCGATAAGAAAAGTCAGAAGTGGATCAACCCAGTTAACCTCAAGGTACCGGATGAGGAGGGATCCCATAATCACGGCAACGGAAGACAACGTATCACCCATCAGATGCAGGTAAGCTGAACGGATATTCAGACTTGATGCTGAATCTCGTTTCAACAGCAAGACGGAAAGGAGGTTGGCCAGCAATCCTACCAGGGCGATCCAAAACATAACACCGCTTTTGATTGGCACAGGATCTTTTAAACGCTGGTATGCTTCAAAAAAAAGATAGAGTGAAATTCCGATCAGCAAGGTGGTGTTAAACAGTGCAGCAAGGATCTCAATCCGTTTATAACCAAAGGTTTTCCGAACATTCCCTTTTCTCTTACCGATGCGTAATGCAACGTACGCTATTGCGATGGCAAAGGTATCCCCGAGGTTATGCAGTGCATCGGAGATCAGTGCCAGGCTGTTTGAAAAGATCCCTCCCAGAAATTCGGTTATGGTAATGACCAGATTGAGAATGACGGTAATAAGAATGTTCCTTTCCGATACCCGATGTCCCTGGTGAGAATGTCTGGTTCCCATGTGCAATGCAATGATTTACTATGTAAAGGTAGGGAGAATTGGTTGGAATATTGAATAAAGAATAACGAATGATGAAGTAAAGGAGGGGTAGAGGGGGCATATTTGATTTCAAATTTCGAATTTACGGGACAAGAGTTACGGGGGAAGGTGCTGCCTACCCGAACGATGTTCAGTCGGGGGCAGGCTAAGGTCGGTTCAATGGGAAAACACTGCATGGGCCGGAAGGCGCCAGTCAAAGACTACGATAGTTCATTATCCGGAAGTTGGTTTATGCAATTCTCCGGCAGAAATGTCAGGTATTTCATTGTAGCCAAATGCTCGAAGAAATATGTACGACACAAATTACCAGGACTACCAACGTTTGCCCCCTACGAGGGCGAATCGTTATTAAGGTATTTGATCGCCAGGAGACCGTTATTAAGTTAACCCGTTGTGCTATTAAAAGGACCAATGCCATCCTATCCTAACTTACTGTTTATTAAAAGGATAATAATTTTAATGAACACTCGGCTGATATTCGGTCCATGTAACCATTTCCCTTTGCCTAACATCGCAGTTGGCCCGCTATCGCTGGATTAAACCCAACCTAGGGCTGCCCCCTGACGATAAATGTCAGGGGTTGCCCTAGGCTACCAACATGTCGCTCCTACGGAGCTAAATAATTAAAAATCAGATATTATAATAGATTGTTGTGGACAAAACTTTAATAGTACAACGGGTTAAGTTAGTATTTGAATTGTGGATAATTTTCTTTCTCAAAATTCAAAATTCGAAATTCCCAATTCGACATTCGACATCAAGTCACTTCTTCTCCAAGTCTCACAGTCTCCTTCTCCTCAGCCTTCGCCTTAGTCTCATCCTTTCCTCATCTTTCTCCTATAATTTTCACCAGCACCCGCTTCCTTCTTTTTCCGTCGAATTCCCCGTAAAAGATCTGTTCCCAGGGGCCGAAATCAAGATCTCCGTCGGTTATTGCAACAACGACCTCCCTGCCCATGACCGATCGTTTCAGGTGTGCGTCGGCATTATCCTCAAATCCATTGTGCTTATACTGCGAGTGTGGGTTTTCGGGAGCCAGCTTTTCCAGCCAGACTTCAAAATCCTGATGAAGCCCTGATTCATCATCGTTGATAAAGACACTGGCTGTAATGTGCATGGCGTTGCATAAAAGCAATCCTTCCTGCACACCACTCTCAGAAAGGCACTGGCGGATTTGAGGAGTGATGTTGATCATTTCACGGCGGTTTCCGGTTTCAAACCAGAGTTCTTTTTTATATGATTTCATGTAGTTTATGGTTTATGGTTCTCAGTTTTCGGTTTCACAATTTGGAACAACCTGAGACAACCTGAAACAATTTCTTATTAAAGTGCTATATCTCAATGATATAGTCAATTACAGAACATCTTTTCACCCAATTCCCAACGATTCAATGATCCCGTCGATCCGTTTTTGGAGCAGTGCATCCACTTTATCGTATTCACTTTTATCCTTCAGAGGTTCCTTCACACTGAAATAGAATTTTATTTTCGGTTCCGTCCCGGAAGGTCGCATAGAGATTTTAGATCCATCCTTGAGGATAAACTGCAGGACATTTGATTTGGGGAGTGTAATTTCATACCGCAGGTGGGAGAGGAGATCATACGTCTGTTGTTGCAGGTAATCGTGGATAAGCATAACCGGTGAGTCGTTAATGGTTTCCGGGGGGTTATACCTGAAGTTGTCCATGATGTCCCTGATCTCTTCTGCTCCGGCTTTCCCTTTCTTCACGATGTTTATCAGTTTTTCTTGATAGAGCTGGTATTTCACATAGATATCCAGAAGCAATTCATAGAGTAACTTCCCCTGGTCGGCTGCCCATGCTGCGATTTCAGCGATCATAGCGCAGGATATTACCGCATCCTTATCACGGACGAATTCTCCGACCATGTAACCATAGCTCTCTTCCCCTCCGGCAATAAAAACCTTTTTTCCCTCATGTTTCTTGATAAGATCTGCAATGTATTTGAATCCGGTCAGCACGTCAAAATGATCTACTTTGAAGTCGTCGGCAATTTCATGCAGAAGATCGGTTGTAACAATGGTTTTAGCGATATATTCTTTCCCGGTAAGTTTTCCTTTTGCCGACCATTGTGACAGCAGGTAATGGATCAGCAAGGTGGCTGTCTGGTTTCCATTCAGTAGGATAAATTGGTTGTCCGGTTTTCTTACAGCAATGCCAACCCGGTCGGCATCCGGGTCTGTTCCCATAACCAGGTCAGCATTCACGCTTTTTGCTTTTTCGATCGCCATGGAAAGTGCTGCCGGTTCTTCCGGGTTTGGGGATATTACGGTGGGGAAGTTCCCATCCGTAATATCCTGTTCAGGAACATGATAGATATTTTTGAATCCAAATTCACTCAGTGATGCCGGGACCAGCTTCACACCTGTTCCATGGATTGGTGTGTAGACAATCTTCAGGTCGCAATTTCTTTCAATGATCTGTGGTGAGAGAGAAAGTGTCTTTATCTCTTTAAGGTAGAGCTTATCGAACGCTTCACCAATCATTTCAATGTTCTTCTTGGGACCATCGAATTTCACCTCGTCGATTGACTTAATTTTCTGGACTTCGTCAATGATATTTGTATCGTGTGGACTGATAATTTGTCCTCCGTCGTCCCAGTAGGCTTTGAACCCATTGTATTCTTTCGGATTGTGTGAAGCGGTAATCACGATCCCACTCTGGCAGTGAAAATGGCGGATTGCATAAGAGAGCTCCGGTGTTGGGCGAAGAGAATCAAACAGAAAAACTTTCATCCCGTTTGCTGAAAAGATTCCGGCAGCTGTTTCTGCAAACAGGCGACTATTGTTCCTTGAGTCATGGGCTATGGCTACTTTTATTTGATCCAGGCGGTTGAATTGTGCCATGAGGTAATTACACAGTCCCTGTGTGGTCATTCCGACGGTATATATGTTCATCCGGTTTGTGCCGGCTCCCATTATTCCGCGCAAACCTCCCGTTCCAAACTCAAGGTTTTTATAAAATGCTTCGATCAGTTCGGTTTCATCCTTTTCAAGCATATGCTTCACCTGGTTTCTTGTTTCTTCATCATAACTTTCAGAGAGCCAGCTCCTAGCTCTCTGCTGTACAGTTTCATTCAAATTATTTTGTTTCATGGAGTGATTATTTTTTTTGGATTTTTTTCATACATACCGACAAACTCTCCGGCCATTCGGGTATTCTGATCTTGTATTGTGATTTGATTTTCTCTTTGCTCATAATGCTATAGGTCGGTCGTGGTGCGGGCAGCGGATATTCATCAGTTCTGACCGGAACAACCTTACATTTGCTGCGATTTTCTTTGACAATTGCCCGGGCCAGTTCATACCAGCTGCAGGATCCTTCATTCGCATAGTGAAAAATTCCCGGCAGCCAGGAACGGGTACCGGCAGCTGTGGATGAAAGAATGGTAAGTATTGAATGAGCCAGGTCATGTGCATAGGTTGGTGATCCCACCTGATCGGTTACAACGCTGATAGATTCTTTCTGATGGCTGAGTTCGCTTATCTTTTTTACGAAATTGCTCCCATGGGAGGAGTACAGCCAGGAGGTCCGGATGATCATGTTATCTGCATATTGCAATACGTGTTTCTCTCCGGCAAGCTTTGATTTTCCGTATACCGACAATGGGTTTGGCACATCTTCTTCCCGGTAGGGACTTTTTTTCATGCCATCAAAGACATAATCAGTCGAGACATGAATCAGCCGTGAGGAATAGCTATCTGCCAGTTTTGCCAGGTATTCGGGGCCTGTAGCGTTAATAAGGTATGCGGATTCAGGATTTTCCTCGGCCCGGTCGACCTGAGTATAGCTTGCACAATTGATAATATATTGGATCGGATGCTCCTGGAAAAAGATTGAGAGTGTCTTGAAATCGGTAATATCCAGGGTGTCGGCATCATGAAAAAGGAATACAAAACCGGGAAATTGGTGTGCGATATCTTTGATTTCACTTCCCAATTGGCCATATGAACCGGTAACCAGAACTGTCAACATAAAAAGAAAGCGGGTTTTATAAAGGATTCAATTTATTCTTCTCTATAGAAAAAATTCATTTCTGCTTTGTCAAAGGTCGGGTGAGCCCGGTCTTTTTCCGAAATGATTGCCCCGGATGTATCTAATCCCCAGTCGATATCCAGAAAGGGATCATTATAAATAATCCCCCGTTCAGCTTCCGGGTGGTAGTAAGTATCGCATTTATACATCACAATGGCATACTCACTCAATACGGCGAATCCATGGGCGAATCCGGGTGGTACCAGGAGTTGTTTTTTATTCTTTCCACTCAGGAGCATGCCCAGCCATTTTCCATACCCTGGAGAATTTTTTCGAAGGTCCACGGCTACATCCATGATCTCTCCTTCCACGACACGGATTAGTTTTGTCTGGGCGAAGGGAGCCAGTTGATAATGCAATCCCCTGAGCACTCCTTTACAGGATTTGGATTCGTTATCCTGGACGAACAGGAGATCCAGGTTCTGATCCTGGAACTCCTTCCTGTTAAAGCTTTCAAAGAAGTAGCCTCTTTCGTCTTCAAACACGTTTGGCTCCAGGATGAGCAGCTGCGGTATATCGGTTTCGATGATTTTCATCTTAATCTCCCTTATTCCAGGTTTTGATATTTTCTCTGGCAAGCTTTTGCAGGTATTTTCCGTAAAGACTATTCTTGTACGGTTCTGCCAGTTTCAGCAATTGTTTTGCATTGATATAGCCTCTTTTATAAGCTATTTCTTCGATACAGGAGGCTTTAAGTCCCTGTCTTTGTTCGAGGGTAGCGATGAAATTCGATGCCTGGAGAAGGCTTTCGTAGGTTCCGGTATCGAGCCATGCCATCCCCCGTCCCATGA